>JAFGJZ010000015.1 GCA_016928815.1 Spirochaetota bacterium | reverse complement strand
GCTATTAATCAGTTTGCAATTCATTTTGGTGAGAGAGTAAAAATTTAATAGAATGGCTATTTACACAAAAAATCTGACACTCTCGAGAATGTTGAACTCATATTAAGATGATTGATCCCGTCATTGTTCAAACCGTCAAAAGCTGACCAGCTCCACATTATTTTCTTTAAGCATCTTTTTCCATTCTTTCGACATAAATAAGCTGAAATCATTTATCCGGATGTTGTAGTCATCATATTTTTTCCGCACCGATTCCCTGTCCGGCATGGGGTGCGAATACATGTAATTAACACCGGCTGACAGCCTCCTGATTTTTTTTCTGTAAGCATCTGTCCGGTTTTTAATATTTTCTTCGTGAAGATCATAAATTCCATCATATGAACTGCTTGCCTGCAGATTTGATTCTTCCAGAACTTTTCGGGTTTTGTCAAAATATGTTGATGCAGGCAGTGCAACCGCCAGATTATATTTCCGGGCCAGATCAATGTATATCTGAAGTAACTCCTGATTATTAAATACAAGTCCCATGTGAGAATCAAGATGGGTTAGTCTCACTCCTGAATCTGAAAGTTTTTTAATTTGAGCTTCAAATTCCATTCTAACTTCTTCCAGAACCAGATGACTCATTGTCTCATCAACAGTATTCCACAGCATTCCATCCGGTCTATGCAGACTGGGAACATCCTTAACCGGCAGAACACCGCTCCCATGATTAAGCGCCAGATGAACTCCGGTCGGAATTTTGTATTCCTTTAATTTGGCAGCAGAGTTTTCAAAGTCTTCGCCGAAAGCCATGAAACTTACTGAAGAAATGGAATTATTTTTATAAAGTTCAATAACACCTTCTATTGTATCAGGAGAAGTTCCAACATCATCCACATTTAAAATCAGTAATTTCTGAGTTTTCTTTTCAATGCATGAAAACAGCAAAAGCAGTAAAATTGTCAAAACATAATTCTTTTTCATTTTAATAATTCCTTTCGGTCGATTATTTTTTGAATCTGAAAGTCATACAAAGATTAATAGCACAGAAAAATTCTGTCAAGTACTTGCCATTCAGGATAAAATTATTTCCGGAACATGTAGTCCCGCCTGATAATCGACAGGCATTGTGACAGGCACCATGTCTGTAGACAGTCAGGCGGGTATCTTACTCCTGCCAAATAAAACATCTTTGCATTTTTTCCAATTATAATCTTGACAATAGGTCTATATTTGGTACCTTATATGAACTGAATATGAGGTTGCATTATGAAAATTAAAGAAGATATCAGACCTGTTTCTTATGTGAAATCCCATACCGCTGATGTGTTAAATCAGGTAAATGATACTCGTCGTCCGACTTATGTAACTCAAAATGGAGAAGCACGGGCTGTTGTGGTTGATTCCGAAAGTTATGAACAGATGAAAAACGCCCTGGGCTTGATGAAAATTTTATCTCAAAGTGAAGATGAAATAAAAAAAGGTGAGATTACTGATCATAAAATTGTATTTTCAGTATTAAAAGAAAAACTGAAGAATAAAAAATGAAAATCAATAAATTTGACGTTGCATGGACAAAGTCGGCCGCAAATGATCTGGAAGAAATTATTGAATATATTTCAAATGATAGTGTTGAAAGCGCCTTAAATATTCTTACAGAAATAAAAGAAAAAACAGATAAGTTATGTAGTTTTCCGGAGAGAGGCCGTATTGTTCCGGAATTAAAGTTACATAATATTACAAATTACAGGGAGATTATTTATTCCGTCTGGAAATTGATATATAGAATTGAAAATGATAATGTATATGTAATGACAGTAATTGAAGGCAGAAGAAACATCGAAGATGTTTTATTAAACAGATTGTTAAGGAAAAACTAAATTCTTATATGGAGAAATAAATGACTTTAACAAAAAAGATACTTATAATTTTCTTGATAATTAATTCATTATTTTTGTGTTTATTAACAGTACTTATATCAAATTTGCCCGCAGAATCAGAAGCAATCAGTATAATCGGCGGAGCAGACGGACCGACATCAATATATTTCAAATCAGGCATATTCTTAATGTAGCGGTTTATAGTTGCTGCAGTAATTGAAATCGGCCTGGTAATCTATTTTATTGCAGGCAGGGTTTCTAAAAAACAGCCTCCAGCAGTATGAATCTCGAAAAATGATGTCCGGAGAATTTATGAAAAAATATCCGCGAAGCCCGATAACTTTTCTTATTGTTCTTTTATTTTAAGCTCATCCGCTTTTGCGCTGTGTGCCTGACTATCGTCAGGCAGGAAATAGACGAACAGTATAAACAGTGTTGACAGATAAGGAAATCCGAATTAAATTAATGTTAAGCTGTCTTAAGTGCCGGTAAAATTAAAAGTTAAAGACATGGACAAAAGCAGCTGCGGATGTTTTAAGGGAGGGGCAGATGGATTTATTTGTCACATGTGTCGGCGGCGGTGTGATTGCCTTCGTGATTGCAGGTTCCATCAAATGGATTTTTTCAAAAAATAAATCTTCATTGCCTGTGAAAGATAAATCATTAATCAGCGTCATTTACGGATCCGAAAAAGATAAAAAATTTGAAGCTGAAAAGATTGAAAGCTTTTTTAAAAAATTGAAACAAAAAGATTTATTCTTCAGACTTAATGTTGATATAAAACGAGCCAGGAAAAAACTTGTAATTTCCGCATCCTTCGGACTTAATGAATTAAAGGATATCAGCCTGCCTCCTGCTTATATTGTTCATTTTATTTTTGATCAGAATATCAAAACCCGTTTTTCGGAGCTGGTGTATGGCAGTTACCATGCAGATCATGGACTTGACGGTGTTCAGGCCGTTTTATATGCACCTGTTGAATTTACAAAGGACATGGAGAAAAACCTGTATGAACTGGTTGATTTTGTGTATTTCATGCGGCTGTATGTAAAACGGAGGCTGCTGATCATATCAAAACTGCAGCAATTTTTAACCAGAAATGAAATAAAAAATATATTTAATTTCTATAATGGATCCGAGTCTCTGAACAGACATCATAAAAAGATTCTGAATAAAATGTTCAGAACAGCAGACCATTCAACAGAACTTTT
The DNA here is from genome assembly GCA_016928815.1 of Spirochaetota bacterium. Classification (GTDB taxonomy): domain Bacteria; phylum Spirochaetota; class UBA4802; order UBA4802; family JAFGJZ01; genus JAFGJZ01. The sequence continues at coordinate 57,446 of JAFGJZ010000015.1, read as the reverse complement.
AGCTGCGCAGATTATTCAAAACGGCGAAAAGACTTTGTCTGATACAGGTTTTTTTGAAGACATGGAACCCTGCGATTATCAGAAGGAGATAATAAGCAGTTTTATTAAATCAAAATCCGAATCCGACATGAATGTCATCATGGAAGTCTATTCCAAAACAGATGATTATCAGTTGAAGAAAATGATACTTGAATATTTCGGAATTCTTAAATCTGATGATCAGATTGAATTTCTTTTTGAAATTTTAATAGATTCAATCCGCAGTAAAGACCATCTGCAGGACGATATTGCGGAAACACTCATTGCCTGCAGCAGTACAGGCACCTTGAAATATTTTCAGGAGATTATTCATATCATTAATGACTCCGCCCTGAAAAATGAAATTCGGGAAACTGTCAGAAAAATCCGTTTCCGGCTTCTGGGTGATGAGAAAGGAGGTCTGTCTCTGAAAGAAGTCAATGATCTGAACGGAGCTCTCAGCGATGATGATTCTCCAAAAAAAGGCTCTCTAAGTATGAGGAATGACAGATAATCCCGGATTATATAATTGCCAACCGGAAAAGTCAGCATGGTATTCCGGTTAACTGAAGAAGATGAGAGTAATGATATATCTGCAGAACCGGCAGAAAAATCAGGATTTAAAGTTATAAACAGAAAGGCTGGTATGCAACAGATATGACAGACTATGAGGTTCTTGAAATAAATGAATCCTTCACCTGCGATGAATTGAAAAAAGCTTTCCGGCGGAAATGCAAACAGTTTCATCCGGATAAAAATAATGACAGTATGCAAAGTCATCTCGCAATGATAAGACTTAATCAGGCATATTCAAATCTTCTTAACCTTGTGAAAACCGGAGATGCCGGTAAAAAATCAGAAGTTAAGGATGAAGCCTATGCTGTCTATAAAGAAGGAATCTCACTCTTTCAAAATATTCACCCGTCAAAATGGAAAAGTTATTCCATTGAAGGACTTTTCAATGCCGGTGCGATTGAAACTCATCCGGAAGCTCTAGCTGTAATAAAATCACTAATAACCGGGATGGCGCAGGCGTATCTCAAATTCTCAATCGTGGCTGCCGAACACGAAACCAGTCCGTGGTATTCCGATTCTTTGAAGAAGATGAAAGAAATTGAAAAAATGACAGTCCGGTATAAAAAAATAAAGAAATCATATGAATCAGAGATGCGCGCTGGCAGTAGGTGATTGTGGAAGTCGATGGAATTAGAATATAAATTTGTTTGAAAAAAGCTTGACAGTGGTACCAATTATTAGTACTGTAATATCAGAATGAATGCCAGAAATAGAAAAACATTGAAAGATATCTTCAAAAAGCCGGCAATGTCATCTATTCAATGGAAAGACATTGAAGCATTTCTGCTGTCAATAGGAGCAGAAATAAGTGAAGGCGATGGTTCAAGAATCCGTATCAGGCTTAATGATGTAAGAGCTGTTTTTCACAGGCCGCATCCTAAAAAAGAAACAGATAAAGGTGCAGTAGTGTCAATGAAACGATTTTTAGAAAACGCGGGGATAAAACCATGATGGAATATAAAGGATACATTGGAACAGTAACTTACGATTCTGACGCAAAGATTTTTCATGGAGATGTAATAAATACAAAAGATGTAATTACATTCCAGGGAACATCTGTAAAAGAAATTGAAAAAGCGTTTGAAGACTCAATTGATGATTATTTGAAATGGTGTAAAGAAGATGGAGTTAATCCTGAAAAACCTTATTCAGGAAAATTCAATTTAAGAATTTCTCCGGAACTTCATAAGGCAATAGCGATTGCCTCAATAAAAAAGAAAGTATCCTTGAATAAATTCGTCGAGAAAGCAATTATTGATGAACTGGCTCATGTCGAATAAAATTCATTGAAGTCTGAACTCTGTGAAATCAGAAACCGGTATCAGACTTCATTGCTGAATATCAGACACTGACACCCTTGCCGTACTGCTTGACAATCTTCCGGGCTGTTAACCATGAAGCAAAAGAACCGACAGCTTTTTTTAACGGATAATGTTTATCGGTAAGTTCTCCCACATGTACGTCATCCAACTGTTCAATAAGCCGGCAAAAAGCCTTTGCCGTGGGAATAAGTCTTTCTTTGCATAACTTATCCATGCCGTCAGCATCTACCAGTAAATAGACCGGATTGCTTATCATGTTAAAAACAGGAACACCATGCTCGTAGAAGTCCCCTCCGTCTGTCGGCGGATATTTGCCCAGAGGACCGCTTGCAGGCAGGACAAAAGACGGCGTCAGGTTGTGGCGGTCAATGATCTCTGAAACCAGTTCAACCGATTTCCTGTTGTAGTTGCAGAATATTCCGGCAGGTTCGGGATTCCCTGTCAGAATCAGTTTACCGTCTTTTTCTTTAGCCTCCATTGCAATATGTTCAATATGAATCTCCGCAACAGTTTTTCGGATAATTTCAGGATGTTCTTCTATGAAACGTCGTGTTCCTATTGACCCGTAGAAATGACCGGCTGTGGCCATAAATAAAACGGTTTTTTTAAGCGGTTTTTTGCGGGCAGCAAGTTCCGAGGCGATGGTCAATACAGTGGCAACTCCCGAAGCATCTTCAGTTACTCCCTGAAAAGGAGAGTCGTGGTGGGAAGCCAGTATGATTACCTCATCACTTTCGCCGGGCAGAATTCCGTATATGTTATGAGTCACCGACTGCCGTCTGCTGCCCTTAAGAGAAACCTGTACGGTTTGTCCAGCACGGGCCGCTTTGCGTATCAGTTCACCTTCATTTTTTCCGATCCAGAATCCAGGAATGGGTTTATCCAGAATACGGTCGCCTTCCTTGAATCCGTAAGGAGCATAATAACTGTTATATCCTCCGGGCTGATTTGACAGTATGCCGATAAATCCGACAGCTCCCTGTCTGACTGCCTTGTCATAAACATGCCAGGCCGGTCTGATCCAGGTGGCCTCATGCAGCTTCGGCTTAATTTTATTTTCAGGATCATGGATTGAAAGCGCCAGTTTTGCCAGCTTCGCGCTTTCAAGCATCGGAAATGTCAAATCAACAACAACAATTTTATTTTTGAAATCAAGCCCTTTCAGATCCTTCTTTTTGCCATGACCTGCATAGATTAGGGACGCCCTGGTTTTCTCAGCAAATTGGGTATATGGTATGTAATGAGACGGAACTGTTTTAGTTTTATCTGTTTCCGGATCAACAAGTGCGACATTCCACTTTTCAGCTTCCCACAGGGTTACGGGTATTGCATGTTTGTGGACATTGTCCGGTGCGATTTTACAGAATTCCTTATACAGATAGGCTTCCGTTTTCTGTCCGTTTTTAGAGCCGGCCCTTCTGTGCTCCATAGCCGCCAGTTTTTTTATCCAGTCCAGTGTTTTTGATAGATGCATATCCGGATCCTCTCATGATTATTTATTGCTCATCATCAGTTATGCATTTATCAGAAATTTTTGCAATAGTTTTATGAAATAAATATGTGTTATATTAAAAACCACGAAAATGTGGAAATTTAAACCTGATGTACGTAAGAATATTTGTTTTATTATACGCAGGAGATTTAAAATGCAGACTAAATTAACTTTGTCAATTGATAATACAATTATTCATAAAGCAAAGCTCCACGCAAATAAAAGCAAGATAAGTCTTTCGCAGATTGTAGAAGACTATTTAAAATTACATCGCTAATGAGATTATAAGGCGTCTCCATCTTATTTAGTAATCCGATGTTCAAATGTCTCCCGCTGATTCATCGTTGATCGCAAAATTTAAAGTATGATGTTAGGTTCAAAAGAAACTACATGGTGAGTTTTTGCTGCATATAAAGTTTGAAGTAATTTTGTAGATTAATATGCTAAAAAACATTGACTAATAATCTTTATCGTTGTACATTGTACTTATGAAGTTATTGGCAGATGCAAACATTTTTATGGCTGTTATTTTAAATGAGCCGGAAAAAGTCAAAATTGTTGAAACAACACATAATGCTGAAATAATCTCTCCGGTTATTCTTCCTTATGAAATCGGAAATGCTCTCTCAGCGATTAATAAACAGAAAAAGCTTTCAAAAGATGAAATTCACAAATGTTATTATAATTATAAACTTATTCCAGTTCGTTTAGTCGAAGTTGATATTAAAGACGCACTTGAAATTGCTCTTAAATATGACATATATGCCTATGATGCTTATTATCTGGAACTTGCTAAAAGATTTAAAATTTGTCTTTTAACACTTGATCAGAAAATGATCGAAATTGCTGAAAAAATGAATTTATCAATTCAGGAGGTCAAATGAAAATATATAATTATTCTGAAGCCAGGCAGAACTTTGCATCTATTCTCAATTCTTCATTAAAAGAAGAAGTAGTTATTGCCAGGAAGGACGGTTCCAAATTCAGAATAGTACCAATAATCGAAACGGAATCGAAATCACCATTTGATGTTCAAGGCATCAATTCAAAAATAAAAACAAATGAAATAATAAATATAATCAGGGAATTCAGAGAAGGAGAGTGAAAGGATATTGTTTTAAACCCTGCTATTTTTCTACATTTGAGAAAGCTACAAAGAAATTACAATAAATGCATAGAAATCATAAACCAATAATTCCTTGACAAAAACCTCACATAAATAAATATCAAGTCAGTTTCGGGGTGCCCTTTGGGCTGAGATCATACCCGTTGAACCTGATCTGGATAATGCCAGCGAAGGGAAGGACGATTATAATCTTTTCTGACAAATGCATTATCCTCCCGATTATAACTCACACTTAACAGATTCGATTAAAACACAGCAGCTATGAATATGAAAAAATTTCTTCTTTACAATAAATTTATTGTTACAAATGTACTGATTATATCACTTATATGCGGCTGGGAAATGAATAGAAAACAAGCATTGAAATTTACTGAAATATACGATAAATATTACATCCTTGTGTACAGCACTGTCTATACAAAAGTCAGTAATGAAGCAGATGCAAATGACATTTCTCAGGAAGTTTTTATCCGTATGTATAATAAAATGGATGAAATTGAAGATTATAAAAAGTGGCTGTATGGTACTCTGAAACTTGTTGTTTTTGAATATTACCGTTCGAAAAAGAAAAATGAGTCAACAGACATTGATGAGATTTTTAATGATGTTGCTCTGACGTTTGTTAATGGAATGAGAGAGTCAAGAATTATTATTGAATCTGCTTTTAAACAGCTTGAAGGTATGTTAACTGAAGAAGAGCAGATGGTTTTTGAGCTGGTCGCGTTCTTTAATTACAGTTATAAAGAAACGGCTGTTCATACCGGTCTGACGAAAAGGAAAGTGGAATATCGGTACAGGAATATTGTTTCAAAAGTTATGGATATTTTGAAAAAACAGGGTATAAACAGCCTTGAGGAATTATTATGAAATCAGTATTAATCGAAAATAATTTTAGAAGCTTACTGCGAAAATACAGGTTTCAGAATGACCTGCCGGCTGAGGTTAAAAAATCTGTTGCAGCTGATAAATCCAAAAATTTAAAAATTATATTAAAGGATGTTGATAATTATTCGGTTTCATTCGGGATTTTAATATCTGTTTATTATCTGCTCAAAAAAACCGGGATTAATCTATCAATTGCCTGGATAAAAACTATCCTTCTTTCTTCATTAATTATTTCGGTTGCTGTACCGGCATCGCTAATTACATATAAAGTATATTTTAATTCGGTAAATATGGATAAAAATAAAAAAGAATTTATATCTGCCATGACTCATGATAGCGCCGGAGATATACCGGCAAAAACCGATAAAAAAGAAACGGAAGCAATTGAAAACGGGAAAACCGATAAAAATTTAAAAGTACAGAAAAAATCTGAAAATACTGTTTTATTGAAAATAAATAAGTTTGAATTTTTTAATTCAGAAGAAATTCCGGATGTTGAGGGCATGTTGTTTTCTGAATTGTCCTCTTTTACTGAAAAGGGCGCAGTAATTTTAAATTTGGGTGATAATAGAACTGAGTCAAAATATATTCTTACAGGCAGAGTAATCAGACTTGATCAGAAGTATTCATTAACAGTGAAATTATATAATGCTGAAAATTCAGAACTTGAGTACGTAAACAACAGGACTTTTAACCGCATGGAAGATTTACATATGGAATTACAGATTATTTCTGAAGAGATTAAAAATAGAAAAATTTTAAAATAAATTAAGAAATTTTTGTGACGATTATTCCAATTCATACACTTTTTAATAATAACATTATAGGAGTATAATTTATGAAATTCATAATTAAATTATTGTCATTAATAATCATTTTTTTTACAGCGTTTAATCTTTTTGCAGCAAAGGATAACCTGGCAGTACTTGATTTTAATTCAAACGGTGTTCCGTCATTTTTCGGTAAAGCAGTTAGTGATGTAATAACAACTGAATTAAAAAAATATAATGATCTGACTATCATTGAACGGTCCCAGATTGACCGTATATTAAAAGAAAAAAATATGAGCATTAAATCTGCAGAAGATGTTAATAATTCAATACTAATCGGTGAAATGCTGTCTGCTGACATCCTTCTTCTTGGTTCTATTTCAAAGCTGGGAGAAAAATATTCAATAAATGCGAAATTTATAGATATTAAAACCGGTTCGGTTATTGTCGCTGACTCTGAAACCTGCTATGTAATGGATGATATTGACAAAGCGTCAAAAGTCCTTGCGGTAAAACTCTTAAATAAACTGACTGGAAAAGAATATAATCTGCCAAATAGGGATTATAAGAAAAATGTAGAAAATAGTAATTTTGAGGTTGCATTTGATTACCGGCGGGGAATGATATATAAATTACCGATACCAACCGTAAGTATGCCTACAGTATTCGGAGATCCGGTTTACACTAAAACTTTTTTTAAAAATGTTGAGTATGATGAATTTAATTTTGGCATTGGATATTATTTTAACAGGGTTTTCGGGGTAATTGCTTCAGTAAATTATTTCAATAGTCAGGATGTTAGATCTCCACATCCGGATGCTTATGCTGAAAATGAAATAACCTCAGAAAGAATAGATATTTATTATGTAGATGATAAGAACATAAAGTTTAATTTCCGTGGTTCTGGTGTTAAGCTTGGAGGTTCGTTAAATAAGCACATCGGTAGGGCAACCTTTTTTTTAAATTTGTCTCTATCATATTCATATTTTTTATTAGATGAAATAAGTATTGGCAAATTTCACCTTCGGGATTGGGTTGATGGATATCATGTATATGACCAATTATATGATATTTCCTTTACTGAAAATGTATCTGTACTTAATGCTGAGTTCAATCCCGGAATTAAAATTAATTTTAATGATATCTTTGGAATTAAGTTCTCAGTAGGTTATTCACATCTTTTGTATGGACATTATATGTCGAAATTAAAAATAAAGCAATTGACAACCGATTCTTCGGGAATAGTTCCTGAATACGCCAATATTGATTCTAAAGTTAATATAGATGATTTTAAAAAGGATGCACCTGTAAATGTTTTCTTACAGGTTGGAGTTTTCTGTAAGTTATAGAATTTTTAAATAAAGTCTGCTTGCTGTTTGTTTGATAAAGTTAAACAGTTAGCAGACTTTTTATTGGTAAATATTTTTTTAATAAAATTAAAGAGCATATTCCACATCCCAACTCCAAAAACAATAATTCCTTGACAAATAAAACAGTTCCGTGAAAATAAACTTAAGTTTCGGGGTGCCCTTTGGGCTGAGATCATACCCGTTGAACCTGATCTGGATAATGCCAGCGAAGGGAAGGACAACTTTAATCTTTTCTGACAAATGCATTATCCTCCCGATTAATTTTAGGAGGATTTTTTTATGGAAGTAACTGTATCGCGCGGAATTATCCGCTCATTTCTTTCGAAGCTGGATGAATACCTTGACATTGACGCTGCTATTGTCGGAGGAGGGCCTTCGGGTTTGGTTGCCGCGTACTATCTCGCGAAGTCTGGAATTAAGACTGCTGTCTACGAGTCTAAGCTTGCTCCGGGCGGCGGAATGTGGGGCGGAGCCATGCTGTTTAATCAGATCATGGTTCAGAAAGAAGCGGATGAAATAATCCGCGAGTTCGGCATTACGGCAGCCGAATATGATGAAAATAATTATGTGATTGATTCTGTCGAAGCGACTTCAGCGCTGATTTACTGCGCACGGAAAGCAGGCGCTGTAATCTTCAACAGCATGCGTGTTGAAGATGTCGTTCTTAACAGCACCACCAGGAAAGTAAACGGAGTTGTTATCAACTGGAACCCGGTCGTGCGGACGGGAATGCATGTTGATCCTCTCGTTGTGAGAGCAAAGGCTGTACTTGATGCGACCGGTCATCCGTGCGAAATTTCAAAAATTCTTGCTCAGAAAAACGGAATAAAATTGCATACCTCCACCGGAGATGTTGTCGGCGAGTCATCTCTTGCAGTAGAAGAGGGCGAGCGCAAAACTGTTGAAAATACCAAAGAGATCTATCCCGGCATTTTTGTTTCCGGAATGTCTGCAAACGGAGTCAGTGGCGGTTACCGCATGGGACCGATTTTCGGCGGAATGCTTCTGTCCGGAAAAAAAGCTGCTTCGATAATCCGGGAATCTCTCGCATGAAAGATTTCGGTTTATACGTAATAATAACCAGTCCGGTTGTGATGCACGAAAAAATCGCCGAGTCATGCGTCAGGCACGGAGTTGAGATGATTCAGCTTCGAGAAAAAAATCTCTGCGACAGGGATCTTCTCGCCCTGGCGAAAAGACTGAAAAGTATAACTGCCGGTTCGCAGACGAAACTGATAATTAATGACCGGCCTGACATTGCTCTTCTGTGCGGAGCTGACGGAACTCATGCAGGGCAGGATGATCTGAAAGCTGCCGAAGTGAGAAGCTTAACTTCCGAAACCGGCAGTCATCTTATTGGAATTTCGACTCATAATTTCGAACAGGCGAAGGAAGCTCTTTCTGAAAACCCCGATTACATCGGGTTCGGTCCCGTGTTTCCGACATTTGCAAAAAGGAAGCCCGATCCGGTTACCGGTACTGATCTGCTGAAACAGGTTCTGGAATTTTCGGAAGTTCCGGTTACGGCGATTGGTGGAATTAACAGACATAACATTGACAGTGTAATAGAGGCGGGTGCGAAAAATATAGCAATGATAAGTGCTGTATGTAAAAGTGAAAAATACGATGAAGAAATCCGCTTTTTTGCGGATAAACTGAGGAAAACATGACACAGATAGTAAAAGCCCGAAAAGGTATAATTACAGGGGAAATGAAAACTGTTGCTGAAAAAGAAAATGTTTCACCTGAATTTATTGCGGAGGGCCTGATTAAAGGAACAATAGTAATTCCAAAAAATAACAGGAGAACTTTTTCCTGTGAAGGAATCGGAAAAGGGCTGAGGACGAAAGTAAACGCGAATATCGGTACATCCGCGGAGTCCTGTAATCATCTGAAAGAACTTTCTAAGCTTGAAGCGGCTGTCAAATGCGGAGCCCACAGCATAATGGATCTTTCCACCGGAGGCGATCTCTCTATGATAAGAAAAACGGTTATTGAAAAAAGTCCTGTGATGGTCGGAACAGTTCCGTTGTATGAAGTTTTTGCAGATAAGATACGCAGCGGCGGAAAACTGAAAGATATCACGCCGGATGATTTCTTCTCAGCTGTGGTAAGACAGGTTCGCGATGGAGTTGATTTCATTACCGTTCACTGCGGAGTAAATCAGGATTTATTCCGCAGTTACGGTTCACTGAAACGTGTTGCGGGAATTGTCAGCAGGGGAGGTTCTCTGACAAAACTCTGGATGACGGAGACCGGAAATGAGAACCCCTATTATGAATATTTTGACAGGCTGCTTGATATTGCGTATGAGTATGATGTTACATTGAGTCTCGGTGACGGAATGCGTCCGGGAGGTATTGCTGATGCAGGTGACGGGCTGCAGCTTAAGGAATTAAAGACTCTTGGCTCTCTTGTAAAACGATGCAGGGGAAAAGATGTCCAGGTAATGGTGGAAGGACCGGGACATGTCCCGATAAATGAAATACAGTTCAACATGGAAATTCAGAAAAAAATGTGCGATAATGCCCCGTTCTATGTACTCGGTCCGCTGGTCTGTGATGTAGCTCCGGGCTATGATCATATCACTGCGGCAATCGGCGGAGCGGTTGCAGCTTCTTTCGGTGCAGATTTTCTGTGCTATGTAACTCCGGCTGAACATCTCTGTCTGCCGGATGAAAATGATGTGAGGCAGGGAGTGACAGCTTCCGTTATTGCGGCGCATGCCGGAGATATTGCAAAGAAAGTTCATGGAGCCGCTGAAAGGAACATCAGAATGTCCGAATGCAGAAAAAACCTCGACTGGGACGGCATGTTTCTGCATGCGATTGATCCTGAGACTGCGAAAAACAGAAGGGAAGCGTCTGAGAGTGCGGAAAAGGAATACTGCAGCATGTGCGGTGATCTCTGCGCCCTGCGTCATGAGTTATGAAATTTATTCATGTAATTTCAGGCTCCGATTCAAGCGGAGGTGCGGGAATGCAGCAGGATGTGCGTACAGTGCATGGTTTTGGATTTCACGCAGTTTGTTCGGTTACCGGAATTACCGTCCAGTCATTTCAGAAAGCTGTTTCGGTATTCCCGGTACCTGATGATGTTTTTCGGCAGCAGCTGAAGGTATCTGAAATGTTTAATCCCGCAGCGGTTAAAATCGGAGCTCTGTTTTCGGTGAGGCAGTTATATGATGTCATTGATTTCATAAGGGACTGTCCTGTTCCGGTAATAATCGATCCTGTTTTCCGTCCCACCGCCGGAAACAGTTTTTATTCTCCGGAAATGATCTCTCTTTTCCGGAGAGAAGTTCTTCCGCATGCTGATGTGATTACTCCGAATAAAACAGAACTGGAGATTCTGTTCGAAAAACAGTTTTCTTCAATAGAAGAAGCCGCGGAATATGTTTTAAAAAACAAACCGCAGCTTACTTCTTTTATATTAAAAGGCGGACACTTTGAAGGAACGGAGATCAAAGAAGCGGCAGTCGACGGATCAATTCATTATTTTTTCAAGCCCAGACGGAATTTTCAGTATTCCCATGGAACAGGCTGCATGCTTTCAACAGCAATAGCCTGCGGTCTTGCAGATGGAATGCTGCTCACTGATGCTTTCTGTCAGGCAACAGAAATGGTCAGCAGAGAATATTTGAAGGCTGATTTTCAATAATAATACTGTCATCCTGAATGAAAATAAGGAAGGATGCGCTATCTTTTAGCGCTACTCTTCTAAGAAACTACTTTTCCGGGAATATACTCCGGAATGCTGAAGCTATTTGAACATGCTGATAAACAAAGCAACATTCAATGCTGATACAATTACTCCGAGCGAAACAAGCGTGATTTTTGAAAAAGGATTATTTTTATATTTTCCCATTACTTTTTCAGATGAAGTCAGGTAGACCTGCAGAAAAATAGTAAATGGAAGCTGAATACTCAGAAACATCTGCGAGATGATGAGTCCCTGGAACGGATTAGTGATCAGAAAAATTATTCCAAGAGCAGCAAGAAGTGATAAAGCTACTCCTGTTTTTGAATGACTGTCCTTGATGTCATAGGGTTCCTTGAACATTCCGGCAAAGATGCTTCCTGCTGCCATACCTGAAGTAATTGTGGAAGCAACACCTGCAAAAAGAAGGGCGACGGCAAAGATTACCGCAGCATGGGTTCCGAGCAGAGGTCTGAGAAGTTTTTCAGCCTGCTGCAGTTCAGATACTTTTGTCGCTGTTTTATAAAACGCCGCAGCCGCAAGAATAATCATTGCGCTGTTTATCGCCCATCCGATCATCATTGACATGAGAGTGTCGAGGAATTCATATTTAAGCTGCTTTTTAATTATTCTATCATCTTCCAGATTCCACTGCCGGCTTTGAATGATTTCGGAATGCAGGAAAAGATTATGCGGCATCACAACCGCTCCGAGTACGCTCATGATGATGACTATTGAGCCGGCGGGGAAAGAAGGAGTAACCCATCCTGCGGCGGCGGCATTCCAGTCTACTTCGGTCAGTGAGAGTTCATACAGAAACGAGATTCCTATTATGGAAACAAATGCAATTATCCATTTCTCAATGAATCTGTATGAATTGGTATAGAGCATTATCATGACGAAAATTGTCACCATGACGGAACCGGCTTTAACGGGAATGTTAAAAAGCATTTCCAATGCAATTGCACCGCCGAGTATTTCGGCAAGTGAAGTTGAAACCGAAGCTGTCATTGCAGATCCGAGTAAAATTTTAGAAACTGTGGGTTTAACGTAAATGGTAGCCGCTTCCGACAGACAAAGTCCCGTTGCAATGCCGAGATGCGCAACATTATGCTGAAGTATGATAAGCATTATTGTGGAGAGAGTTACCATCCATAAAAGTGCATATCCGTAATCAGCTCCTGCGGAAAGATTTGATGCCCAGTTTCCGGGGTCAATGAACCCTACGGTAACAAGAAGTCCCGGACCGATAAATCTGAAAATATCAAGTCCTCCGAACTGAGGATTGTGCAGGCCTGTTTTGAAGAATTTCAGTTTTTTTAAATTAAGTTTCATAAAGAGCAGTCTTTCCCGTTATGCTCTTATTGCAATCATTTTTCTCAGTACCTGCACGGTCCTGTTCCGGAAAATATTTTCCAGGCCCCGTTGATTCTGCGGCAGCCCGGAGGCTGCTGAAATTTTTCAGTAAAAGTTTCCTTAGCATGAATTTCTCATTTTTTCAACATTCCGGTTTATTCGCGGAATGATTAAACGGTACAGAAGCAGTTTCATGAACCCCGGTCTGTTTTTATAAAGGTAGGAAGAATAGTATTCTTCCGGCTCATTCCAGACTCCGTGATCGTCTGTTACAGCGTCCATCTGGACAAATTTCTCCTTATCTATGTTGAAATCTGCACTGGATTCACCGTTACTGCAAGATATTGAGTAGCCGGTATCCCAGTTTTGTTTCCTGAGAAGCTGTTTGCCTGCTTCGTAAAAGGATTTATCATTGATAAAAGAATCAATTTTAATCCAGTTACCGTCAATCTGCACCTCTATCCAGCTGTGAGATATCTTATCCGGCATCATTTGATATGCAAAACCTGTGAACACCCCTTTTTGAATGTCTTTTCTGATCAATGAAAAATGAATTCTTGCGGGAATTCCGGCAGTTTTGCATAGCGCAAGAAATAAGGTCGATTTTGTATTGCATTGCCCGGTCCCGCTTTCAATCGTTTCGGATGCTTTCATTAAATCGCCTTTACCGGGTAATCCGAATTTTATTTCATCCCTGACAAAATAAAATATTTTTTCTATTTTCTTACGGTCGGAATCTCCGGTTTTAAAAATATTTTTTGCAGCATCTTTTACTGTTTTATTTTCATAATCCGCCAGTTTAGTGATTTTTTTCACAATAATCCTCCTGTTTCAAGTATTGGAATATTACTGAATGTAATCACTGTTGTCGGTTATGACTTGAATGAAAAGGCTATTGCTGTAATTTTTAAATAAATTGAGCAGGGTGACTCCGAACATCTTTTTAAAAGTCCGGCTTAAATGAGCGGAATCGGAAAATCCGGCTGCAAATGCAGCATCAGTAAAATCCATGCCCCGGATAATGTGATTCACTGCGTTTATAAGTTTTCTCCATAGAAAATATCTGCGTAATGGTATGCCCGTTTCAATCGTAAAAAGATGTACCAGACGGCTTTTTGAGAGATGAATCATTTCCGCCAGATTCTTTATTTCAGGACTGATTTCCTGAGTGGTATTAATATAAGATATTATCCTGAGTATTCTTTCATCTTTTGGAGCTGAAATAATCTCTTCGTCAACTGCTGATGTTATCAGTTCGTTTATAATTCCGGATGCGTGGGCGGCAAAACATTTTTTTTCACAGCATTCAATAAGACGATCCGAAGTTTTTTCTATTAATGAAAAATCAGGTTCAATATATGCATTATTTTTAATCTTCTGTTTTAATTTCCGGGCTGTGTCAGTTTCCGGATCAATCAGCAGAAGAGCGTGCCATTCATTATTGCCGTCAAACTGATGGGATACATCTGCATCCGCTATAATTAACCGGCTTTTTATCCATTTTCCGTTTATGAATAGCCGGAATTCTTTTTTCAGACCGATAAAAATCTGAAACATGTGATGGCTGTGAACCGCAGTATCAGTTGATTTTCCCAGAAAAAGAACATAGCCATTATGAAAATAAATACACGCTTGAGCTGTTTCTGTAAATTCCGGTTTATCCACTGGTTGTCCTGTAAACTTCATGAATCTACAGATCCATTGCCATGAAGCACACCTCAAATGGAAGGTGATCATATTTTTTTGTTCCGGTTATAGTGAAACCATTATCCAGATACCATTTTTTTAATACTTCATGTCTGTTGATTATTCCTATTTCAATTCTTTTGCCGCCTGACTGAACTACCGTCCTGACAGCAAAATCAAGAAGACTCTGTCCGTATCCTTTATGTCTTTCTTCAGGAAGAACAGCGAGCCTTTCAATGTAATAGCAGTCATCCCTGTCTGCAGCTTTTTCCACAACAATGCATCCGATAACGGTACTGTTTTTGATCATTCCGTACAGAGTCAGATCTTTTTTCATATATTCCTGAAACTGTTCTTCAGTTGCAAAAGCAGGATTTGTTGCAGCATTCTCCTTTGTAATGCCGAAATCATCGGCAACAGTCATGAAAGATTTCCGTATTACATTCAGGGCTTCTGATAAATCTTCCGGCTGGTGTATTCTGACTATTTTCATCATGACTCCTCGGTCTATCTCATACAGAAATTTTTTATCTGAATTTAATGTCTGCAGCAACCGTTTTCGCGGCATTTACACACAGTATGATGTCATGCAGTCCGATATTTACTTTGTATGATTCCTTTCCTGTAAGTGAGTTTATTTTTGTCTGAAGGACTGAAGGGTCGGCTTTGGCGACTTTTTCCGCCGTATCATATCCGGTCTGCAGAAGCATGTGTGCAAAGTTATGATTAACCCACCTTATTCTTGACAAATCGGCAAGTTTTGCGAGAAGCAGCATGTCGTCACTGTCGATTCCTGTTGCGGATGAGAGTTCATTTCTCAGATCGGGAGTCAGTATTCTGCTGTAAAGCTGTAGTGTGTTTTTAATTCCGGCTTTTTCAAGTCTTCTGACTGTGTCAGGTGAAATGCCGGGAAATTTCCCGATTTCATTCGGTTTTGGAAGCATGCTGTTTATTTCCCGGATCAGAATTTTCAGATAGTTTTCATCCAGACCGGTTTTTTTGGAAAATTCCGGAACAGATCCTTTTTTATCAAGCAGCTTCTTCAGTTCGGCAAGGTTTTTTATATTCTGTTTTTTAATCAGACTGAAACTGTAATCGGCATTCTCCTTTAAAATTATGCGCCCGGGAAGCAGATCCGCATTTTTAAGGATTTCCCTGAAATCATCAATAGTGATTTTTTCAATATCCGGATGATATCCCATATCCTTTCTCCTCTTTTTTATTAATAAAATTTCCTGGAATAATTTAATTTTGTCAAACATGAATTATTATTGATTTATGAGAATGCTGCAGAATAATGAATCAAAAGTAACAGGCCAACAGTGCGGGGGGATCAGTCATGAATGATGTTGTTTTGGATATTCTTGTAAAGCTTGCTCCGATATTCATTCTTATCGGAACAGGAGCTGCAGTCAGAGCCTCCGGCATGCTGAAGCCGGATACCATTAATGATCTTAAAAAAATAATAATAAATGTTTCTCTTCCGGCAATTCTTTTTACGGCGTTTCTGAAAATGGAATTAAAATTCAGCTATCTGATAATCATTGTTCTGATTTTTTCCGTATGTATTCTTCTGTTCCTGACCGGAATTGCAGGTAAAAAAATTTTCAGATTTCCCGGAGAATATATTCCTTATTTTACAACCGGTTTCGAATTCGGAATGATGGGGGCGGTTTTTTTCGGTGCAGCTTTCGGTCTTGAAAACATCGGATACATCGCAGTAATTGCCCTTGGACATGAGTTTTTTATCTGGTTTGTATATGTTACAATGCTTAATAAAAAACTTACTGTTAAAACAGGTCTGATGCAGACGATGAAGTCATTCATGAGCTCGCCTGTAATAATTGCAATAACAGCAGGGCTGATACTTAATGTAATTCTGCCTGAAGAATCATTGCAGAATATACCCGGAACAGGCGCTGTAACACGTTCTCTGGACTATCTCGCCGGACTGACAGTTCCGCTGATTTTAATTATAGTCGGGTATAATCTTCGAATAAATACGAAAATTCTGATTAAAGGCCTTCCTGTAATAATGTTCCGTCTGTTTAGTGTTACAGCATGTGCATTGTTTATTGATAAAGTTGTTTTCGGATTATTTATGAAGCCGGATATAATGTTTACGGCCGCCCTCTATACTTTTTTTATTCTTCCGCCGCCTTTTATTCTCCCGCTGTTTATTAAAAAGGAAAACACTGAAGAGCTTGCTTTTATTAATGGAATTACAGTCGTTTATTCCGTAATCAGCATAGCGGTTTTTTCTTTGTATTTCGCCTATTTTCAGATAAATAATATGTAAAAGCTGCTGTCTCATCCATCCGTCATTCTGTTTGTGCTCATAAACCTTTATCGGCAGATAAAATTTAAACTTGCTTTCCGTGCTTTAATTTTATAAAATAAATAATCAGTAGGGGAATTTATGGTATACAGTCTGAATAATCTGTCAGAAGAGGATTATAAAAATGCAATAGAAATAAAACCGGATGTTTACTGGGTCGGATCTAAGCTGGAAAATGATGATTTTCAATGTCATCCGTATCTTATTGCAAATGGTGAAAACAGTATTCTAATTGATCCGGGAAGTGTTCTTACTTTTAAAAAAACATTAAAAAAAATAGAAACCATAATCCCGTTCGGTCACATAAAGTACTTTATCTGTCATCATCAGGATCCGGATATTACCGGTGCTCTCGGCAGTATAGATTCATTAATTTCCAGAAATGATGCAGTAATTTTGACTCACTGGCGCGCGATTGTGCTTTTGAAACATCTCGGACTGAAACTGCCGCTTCAATGTATTGAAAAAATGGGCTGGGTTCTTGATGCCGGGAATGATATTGTACTTAAGTTTATTTTCAGCCCGTATCTCCATTTTCCCGGTGCATTTACTACATATTTTGAATCCCGCAAAATTCTATTTTCAAGTGATATATTCGGTGCAATTTCTCCGGATTTTCAGCTTGTTGCTCAGAATGAAAACTGTTATGAAGGTATCAGGTTTTTTCATGAGCATTATATGCCAAGCCGAGAAATTTTACTTAATTTTCTTAATAAGCTGGAGGGAGTTGAAATTGATGCGATAGTTCCTCAGCATGGTTCTATTATACCACGGCAATTGATCCCATTTGTAATCAACAGGTTGAAAGAGACAGAATGCGGTATTTATACTCTGGCACAGACAAGTACAAAAATTGTTAAATTGTTACGGCTTAACCGGCTGCTTTCAGATGTCACCAAAACGATAATATTAAGTTCAAATTTTAATCAGATTGTCAGCAGTCTGATTGAACAGACAGGTGAGCTTCTTAATATTGAAGATATTTTTTTTGTATCACAGGATGAAGATGGAGAAATAATTGTTCTGGGCAAGGATAAACATAAAGCGGACAGTTATAAAAAAACCTGTAAAGTCTGCCATCATTTATATGGAAGAAAACGTGAGGACTGGATCACTGAATATGGAAAATATCCGGTGAAGCTGAGCAGCTACGGAGAAGACACTTTCGGAAATGATTTAAAAAAAAGCAGGGTACTTCTTGTGCCTCTTTTCAACATGGATGATGAATCTTTAATCGGATTAATTTATTTTTCTTTTGAAAAAGAGATTTTTATCGATGATGAGACAGAAGCGATTCTGCAGCAGCTGATGCCCGCCTTAAGCGCTGCTCTGGAAAGAGAATTGATCAACATGCATCTTGATAAGCAGAAAAATCATTTTTACCAGCAGTCAATAAAAGATTCTCTTACCGGACTCTATTCAAGATTCTACATGCAGGAAATGGTGGACCGTTTCTGCAGAATGCAGGACAGGGATGATCATTATAAACTTGGTATGATATATTTTGATATTGATAATTTTAAAAGTGTTAATGACACATATGGACACAGTGCCGGAGACATTGTTCTTAAAAATATTGCAAAGGTTCTTCTGGATGAAACAAGGGGAGATGATATTCAGGTGCGGCTCGGCGGAGAAGAACTTGCAGTTATATTCTTAAGCGGACAGGAAGAGGAGTTCGGTAGAATCGGGAACCGTATAAGGAAAAAAATATCGGAACTTGATTTTTCAAATTACATGATAAAGGGCCCGGTTACAGTAAGCGGCGGGGTTTCAATCAGAGCTAAAAATGAACCGATTGAGTATGTTTTTACAAGAGCAGATCAGAATCTGTATAAGGCGAAAAATTCAGGTAAAAATAAAATTATCTGCAGTTAGCTGAATAAATAAAGTGCATTATACATATAATTTCACCCTGGAAAATATGTTATATGCAGAATTTTTCAGGCAGAAGCTGCTGCTGTTTCACGGGATTTCATGTTTGTCCACATTCGAAAAATTTTTTTCGAATTATACTGATTTGTGCTTATGTTTCATCTGCATTTGAAATTATATCTTATGAAGCTTTAACCGCGGAATAATCATTATTTTTCCGTTCTTCGGCTCCGGTTCTAACTAACATATTCGATTTAAATGTCTTTTATCTGCTGTATAATAACTGAGATCCGGAATTTAAAGCTGATGGTTAAAAAATATACTTATCGAAGCTAAATTTTATGGATTAATGTGTTTGATGAGATAATATTACTGATGTGCGGAGCAATCCGTCCGGTATTTATGAAATATATTATAATTAAGGAGAAAAGAATGAATATTTCCAAAAAAATGGGAGATGCAATCAATACTCAGGTAAACAGGGAGCTTTTTTCAGCTTATCTTTATCTGCAGATGGCTGCATATTTTGCAGAACGTAATTTAAACGGTTTTGCCCACTGGCTGAAACTTTAGGCAAAAGAGGAGACTGAACATGCAATGAAATTTTACGGATATGTACTTGAAAGAGGAGGAAAAATCACTCTTCAGCCGATAGAAGCTCCTGAAAACAGCTGGAAATCAGCACTCGAGGTTTTTGAAACAGTATATGAGCATGAAACGAAGGTTACAAAAATGATTTATTCGCTGATGGATTCCGCAAAAGAGGAAAAAGATTATGCTTCCGAGGAAATTCTGAACTGGTTCATCAAAGAACAGGTTGA
Source organism: Spirochaetota bacterium (assembly GCA_016928815.1). Lineage (GTDB taxonomy): Bacteria > Spirochaetota > UBA4802 > UBA4802 > JAFGJZ01 > JAFGJZ01. The sequence continues at coordinate 38,112 of JAFGJZ010000015.1, read as the reverse complement.
GGAGGAGTCAAATTCATCCTACATTCTGGAGACACTGAAAATGATTAAGGAAAGTGTCGGCGGTCTTTACCAGCTGGATCATCATCTCGGCAAACGGCAGTAACTCAAAGGGCGGCAACGCCCTTTTTTAATAGTTACAAAACCGTTTTTCATATAATCAGTATGGTTTCCAATGAAGCAGCATTATTATTGGAATTTATGTTGTTTCTATTTCAGAAAATTATGAAAAATATCAGCAAATTAGGAATAAAACCTTGAAATCAGCATATAACGAATGAAATTTGAATTTGAGGAACGTAAGTTTTTTTATAATCCGGTATTTTCTTCTAAAATCAGCTAATTTTCTTCATATATCAATTAATTTTACTCTAAATCGTTAAAATGGAATTGACATTATACGCCCTGTTTTTAAATTCATATTCTGTACCTGTATGCAAAAAATGATTTTGGAAATATAAAGAGGTAGTAACTATGAAAAGAACTTTTCAGCCGAGTGTAATTAAAAGATTAAGAGTTCACGGATTCCGTGAAAGAATGAGTACTGTCGGCGGACAGGATGTTATCCGCAGAAGAAGACGTAAAGGAAGACATAAACTTACAGTTTCTGATGAGACACATAAAAAATAACAGATTGTGAAGAAAATATTTTCTCTCAAAGGTAAAAATTGTTTCAATGAAGTATATGAAAAAGGAAAAAGGCATAAAACAGACAGCTTAAGCGCGGTAGTTTTGAAAAAATGCCGATATGACGCAGGGGGATTCTGCAGCAGAAAAGCGGACGGCAAAGCAGAATTCAAACTGGCGGTCATTACAGGGAAGAAATTCGGAAAAGCGTATGAGAGAAACAGAGCCAGAAGAAGAGTCAGGGCTGTATTAAATGAAATTACATTTACCGGGAACTTTTGTATGAGCATTAATGTATATAACGGAATCAATAAGATTAATCATGATGAACTGAAAAAGGAACTGCTGAAACTGCTGATTAAAACCGGTGTATTAAAAGATGAAATTTAAATACGGCTTACATAGAATTATAATATTATTACCATTAATGGTTTTAAAAATATATAAAAGGATAATATCGCCCTTTTTACCGAAAGCCTGCCGGTATTATCCTACATGTTCGGAATATGCAGCACAGGCCCTCCGTAAATACGGATTGATTAAAGGGCTGTTTCTTGCTGTTAAAAGGATTTTAAGATGTAATCCCCTTTTTGAGGGCGGTTACGATCCTGTTCCCTGATTTGTAACTTCTTCCGGTTCTTTTTGTCCCATGGCTGTTGTTTGAAAAAATAATAGACAGGATATAAAAATGGATAATAAAAGAACCATATTAGCAGTAGTCCTTTCAGCAGCCGTACTTATCGGCTGGTATGCAATTGTAGGTCCTCCGCCGGTAGAACAGCCGGCAGATAATACTGTAACAGAACAGACTCAGGAAAATAAAAAATCAACGGAAGCGGTAAAGGAATCCGCAGTATCTGCCGTTCCAGAAAGCAATCCGGAGATTGCGGCTGTAATCCCTGAAAACATACCTGAACAGAATTTTGAAATAGCAACTGATTTTTACAAAATAATTCTTACAAATAAAGGTGCTTCTGTCAAGTCTCTGGTCTATGGTGAAAGAAACATCGATCTGACAGTTGTAAATGAAGACTTGAGTAATAAAGGCAATTTTGATTTTGCACTTCATTTTACGGAAGATGATTTCATTAAAGGAAGCAGTCTTGAAAATTCAGTCTGGGCGGCCGAGAAACAGGGTGATGATACTTACATCTTCAGCATAAATTCAGTAATTGACGGTAAAAATGTAGTTATTCAGAAAATCTTCAAATTCAACAAATCGGAATATTATTTCAATCTGACATACAGAATACTTAACCAGGGTCAGGACTTAGTACGTCTTCCGGACGGAAAAGTCATTTATTCAATTTCGGATTTTCTCGGACCGAGACTTAAGTCCTACAAAGGTTACTATGGCAGACTTTACAGTATTTATTCAATTAAAGATAAACTTAAAAAAGCGAATAAAGGCGGCGGTGGAGGTTTTCTCGGAATCTTCGGTTCAAAGAAAGCTGAACCTGTTAAATCGGAAAAAGCCGCCGTTGAATGGGCTGGAATATTAAGCAGATTTTTTGTTGCAGTAATGATTCCTCAGGATTTCAAATCCGATTCAGTAATATGGGATGCGGATAACGATACAGGATACAGAACCGGTATTGTCTCAAACCTAAAGGAAATTTCAGCCGGTTCAAAAATAGAAAATTCCTTCAGAATATGCATTACTGAAAAGGATGAGAAAAAACTTGCAACAGCCGCTCCGACCTTGAAAGAAGCAAACGACGTAAATAATTTCATTGAACCTATCAGAGCATTTGTAATTCTGTTTCTGAATTTCCTTCATAAATTTATATCAAACTTCGGATGGACGATTGTAATATTTTCAATATTTACAAAACTTATTTTTCTTCCGCTGACCCATAAATCAACCCAGTCTATGAAGAAAATGTCTGCGCTTGCTCCCCAGATTAATGAATTAAAAACCAAATATAAGGACAAACCTGAGCTTATTCAGCGAAAAACGATGGAACTTTATAAGGAAAACCAGGTTAATCCAATGGGAGGATGTCTGCCGCTTCTTGTACAGATGCCTTTTTTCATTGCACTGTATTCAGCGCTTTCCAACTCTCTGGGAATGTGGGATGCGCCGTGGATTTTCTGGATTAAGGATCTGTCTTCTCCTGATGCTGCATTCAGTATCGGCGGTTTTGATATCAACATACTTCCGCTTCTGATGACGGTTACCACGTTTTTTCAGCAGAAGATGACTACAATGGATTCAGGTAATGCACAGCAGCAGATGATGATGAAGATGATGCCTCTGATGATGCTCTTTATTTTCTGGTCTATGCCGTCAGGACTTATTCTTTACTGGATTGTACAGAATATCGTGCAGATAGGGCATCAGTGGCTTGTAAATAAGAAAGGGAAATAACGGGGTTATATATGAAAGTGATAGAAGTTGAAGGCAAATCAATTGATGATGCCAAAAAAAAGGCAGCTAAGGAACTCGGTCTAGACTACAGAATGCTTTCGGCAGATGCCGATATTGAGATTCTTGATGAAGGTAAAACCGGAATGTTCGGTCTCGGAATCTCAAGAGCGGCAAAAATACGGGTTTCAATAAATGTGAACACTACCGATATTGCAGGTGAGGTGGTCTCCGTTTTCACGGAACTGATGCGCCTGATGGATATTAAAGCTGAAATTTCAGAAATGCATGAAGGTGCCGCAAAGGTATATCTTGAAATAGAGAGCTCCGATTCCGGCCTGATAATCGGTAAAAAGGGGAAAACTCTCGAGGCAATCCAGTTTCTTGTCAATCTGATGGTTGCTACAAAAACAAAAAGTGAAAAGAAAATAATTCTGGATATTGAATCATACAGGGCGAAAAGGGAACGTGCTCTCAAACGTCTATCATATGATATTGCCAAGAAAGTTATCCGTTCGGGAAAACCATGGACGCTTGAGCCGATGAATCCTTTCGAAAGACGTCTCATACATCTTACGCTGCAGAATAATGATCAGGTTGATACGAAAAGTGAAGGCCAGGGAATTTACCGCAAAGTGAGAATTTCACCTAAAAACTATAAAGGTTAATCATGTATCAGGATGCAATATGTGCAGCGGCGACTTCGCCGCTGAACTCTGCAATTTCAATAATACGCGTCAGCGGAAACAATATTCTTGAATCCGCTGAAAAGTATTTTTCTTCATTTAAAAAAATTGAACACAGAAAGACTGTCTTCGGAAGAATCATTGACAGGGAAAAAATTATTGATGATGTCCTGCTCACATATTTTAAGGGGCCTGAAAGCTATACCGGGGAGGATGTAATTGAAATTTCCTGTCATGGTAATTTCTTAATCGTACAGTCGGTTCTGAAGCTTCTGCAGGATATGGGAATACGTCAGGCCATGCCGGGCGAATTTACAAAAAAAGCGTTTCTGAACGGAAAAATGGATCTGACCGAAGCTGAAGCCGTAAACCAGATTATCTGTGCAAGAAGCGACTGGGAGATTTCTACAGCTCTCGGCCAGATGCACGGTTCATTGAAGCAGGCGGTTAATTCTATACGTGAAAAGGTAATTCATATCAAAGCTGATGTTGAATGCGGAATTGATTTTCTCGCGGAGGATATTGAATTCATTTCTGTGGAAAATGCCCTGAAGCAGATTGAAGGGCTTAAACAGTTAATTGAACAGTTATATGACAGATGCAGAATAGGATCAAAAATTTCGCACGGAGTTAATGTTGCGATTGCCGGAAAACCGAATGTCGGGAAATCAAGCATTCTGAACCTTTTACTGAATACTGAACGTGCGATTGTTTCTGAAATTCCGGGAACGACGCGTGATATAGTCAAGGAAACGATTCAGATAGCCGGAGTGCATGTAAATCTTATTGATACCGCAGGTATTCATGACGCTGAGGACAGCATTGAAAAAAAGGGAATTGAGAAATCCCTTGATGCAGTTAAAAATTCTCTCATTGTACTGGCGGTATTTGATGCTTCTGAAAAAATGACTGATAAGGATGTCAACATTCTGAATCTTGTTTCTTCTTCAAATGTAATATATCTTCTGAACAAAACGGATGCAGTAAATGATTCATTCCGGAATGAAATAGCCGCTGAATTTGTTCCCGGAAAACCTGTAGTAAATTTTTCCGCCAGGACCGGTACCGGACTGCGGGACCTGGAAGAGGCCGTAAAGTCTCTCATTTATTCGGGATTTGAGGGTTTTCAGACAGGATTTATAGCTGATGCCAGGGTATTAAATCTGCTTGAAAAATCATGTTCATTGTGCGATAGTGTAACGGAAGTTATAAAAAACGGTGAACCGCCGGAAATTACAGCATTTGAACTGCAGCAGCTGATTTCTACTCTCTCTGAAATTACGGGAGATATCTCACCTGATGATGTTCTTGATTCTGTTTTCAGCAGGTTTTGCATCGGAAAATAGAAGGATTACATGAAAAATTTTTTCAGAAAAACTGTTTTACCTGCCGTACTGCTGATTATCATTCCCTTTACATCTGTATTGCCCCAGAACGAAAGTGACTATCTGGTCAAATATTATCAATCCTATAAAAAAGGGAATCTTTTTAATGCCGTCGATGCACTTTTTGAGCAGCTGATGACCGAAAATTCCAGACTGGCTTTCTGTTCGGGAATTACCGCAATGATAAGTTCTTTTCCTGATCTGAGCAGAATAAGCGAACTTGAGAATATGCTGATCCGCCTGAGATCAGGGAGTAACTTGTCTTCAGATCATGAAGCGCGGAATCTGCTTGATAATGTCATTCTAGGAATTGAACTTATGAAGGGAAATTTCCCTGCTGCAGAAAAAATGAAAAAGAATTCAGGATGGGTTGAAAATTATAAAATTGCCGGTCCTTTCAGTTTTACGGATCTTTCCGGTTTTATTGACATGGATACAGGGTTTCTGAAAAACAAACAGTTTTTAAACAGCCGTAATCTGCAGACAGGCTGGACTGATATCCGAAGCGGGAGGGACGGAGATGTTGATTTTAATTATCTGTTCAGGCGTCAGGAACAGGATGTATATTTTGCTGAATTCGCGGCAAAGTCTGAAAATGACGGAAAATATTACATGTACATCTGCAAGACCGGTCCGTTTGAATTGTTTGTCGACGGTGTAAAAATATTTAATGATTATTCCCAGCATAAATCATTTCCAGGACAGTATGTTGCGGAAATTGATCTGAAAAAAGGAGTCCACACTGTTCTTGTAAAACTCAGCGGAAATAATGAAAATGAAGCTGCTTTCGGCATTCAGATGACTGACAGTAATTTTGAACCTGTTGAAACTTCACTGGACATGCCGCAGCAGCAGCCGGAACATCCCTCTGCATATACCGTTCGTCCGGGATTGGGACTTGATTTGTCAACCGGTTCACAGGATGAAAAATTTCTTATTAATCAGGGAATGTTTCTTCAGATAATCGATTATCAGAATAACGGCATCAGTGCTTCGACCTATCTTAACAGAATTCAGAAAGAATCGCCATTCTATTCCTTTGCACAGACTTTATGTTCAGCTGCGGAAAGTTCACCTGAAAAAAAGGATTTCTATCTGCGGAATGCCATTAAGGCGGACCCGCTGAATGATGCGGCAAGATACCAGCTGTTTTCAATGCTGTTATATAACGGTTTCGTTTATGATGCGGAAAAGGTGATGAATGACATTTTTCAGAACAATAAAAACAGTATTTTTGCGATGTCTGCAGAAATAAGTTTTTACATAGAAAAGGACTGGAATGACAGAGCTTATGAAAAACTTGAACAGATTGGAAAGAAAATGTCCATCGGTGATAAATTAATGTTTGAGGCAATGATCGAAAAGAAAAATTATAATTATTCCAGACTTCTTGAAATTTACAGGGAATTGAACGGATTAAACAGATACAGCCGTAATTTTGCGGAATCATTGCTGGAATGCATGAATAATATTTCGTCACCTGCGGAAATTTCGGCTCAGGCTGCGCTGTTTTCATATGTTTTTTACAATAATACCGTGTTCAATCATACCGCCGCGATGGCTTCATTGAATGAGCGTGCTGACAACAGGGCATTGACGTATCTTGCAGCTGCTGCTAAAAAATGTTCACATAACTCATACACGGATTTTTATTTATCAAGAGTATATGAGATGACGGGCAGGAAAGATCTCGCATTGTTCCATTTAAAACAGGCTTCCGTAATGAACCCTTCTGAAAATTATTTCAGTGAATATTATGATTTCGTTAATAAAAACAAAGACCCGCTTCTTAAATATAAGGATGATGCAGATCTGAAAGAGTTATCCGCGTCCGCCGACGTGTATGACAACGAACCTGCGGTTATGCTTTTTGATGAAAATGTTGAAAAAGTCATGAGTGACGGTTCTGTTTTGAAATCTGTCAGGAAGGCCTATAAAATATTCAATCCGGATAATGTCAAGCCCCTGATGCAGCAGAATTTTGTATTCAGCCCGTCAGATGATAAAATAATTTCAGTATCCTGTGTTGTTGAAACAAACGGTGAAGCTGTTCATGTAAATAATATGAATTATCAGCAGCTGTCTTCGCCCGAAAGCCGTCTCTATTATGATTCCACTGCTGCAGTAATAACGATACCTGAACTGATGGAAAATTCGATAATTTATTTCAATTATGTGATTCACTCAAAGTCGGATTCTGAATACAGAGGCTATTACAGCTCGACAAAACGGTTTGATACCCGTTACCGTATTCTGCGGGCCGTTAACAGAATAGCAGTGCCTCTGTCCATGAAGTTGACATATCAGCTTAAGAATTCTTCAGGTGCCGATTTCAGGCATGAAATTTCGGGAAATGAAATAATCTACAGCTATGTGAATAACAATATTATTTCAGCAATGCAGGAACAGAAAATGACTCCTGCTTCGGAAAGGTATCCTTCCGTTTCTTTTTCCTCTTTTAACAGCTGGAAGAGTTTCCATCAGTGGTACAGACAGCTGTTTGAGAAGCAGATTGTAATGTCTGAGCAGATGAAAACCGAAATTGATGAAGTTGTTTCAAAAAGCCGGACTGATGAGGAGAAAATTGAGGCAGTGTATCAGTATATAACCGACAGGACAAGGTATGTAGGTTATGAAATAGGAATCGGCGGAATAAAACCGAGAAGAAGCGACATTGTTTATCAGACACGGATGGGCGACTGCAAGGATATTGCTCTGCTGCTTACTGCTGTTTTCAGATATCTGAAAATGGATGCGGCGCTTGCACTTGTTATTACCGCGGATTCCGGTTTTACTGATGAAAAATTCGCGAGCATTTCCAATTTTAATCATGCCGTCTGCCGGGTTAACCTTCCGGGAAAAGGTCTTGTGTTTCTTGACGGAACCGTAAAGAAGGCCGGTCCAAAGGAACTTGTTGATTCCGACAAGGGGACGGTTTCTCTAGTTCTTGATGAAAAGTCTTTCAATTTCGTTAAAATTGAAAACAGCTACTATTTTCAATCGCTTGAACAGGATGTTGATGACGTTGAGATTTATGAAAACGGTAATGCGCATATCGTTAAAAAGGCATTGAAGACTAACGATGCGGCAATCCGGTTAAGGATAATGAACGAGGGAAATGTAAACATTGAAACAAGAATTTCCAGATCATGGAATTCCATTTTTCCGGCATCAGTGGTTTCCGGTTTTTCATTTACTTCACTTGACCTTAATAAGCCGGTTGAATATAAATATAATGTAGATGTAAAAGGTTTTTCCGAAATAGTCGGTTCGGAAATGTTTATCCCCGTGGTTTCATTTAAATACGGGTTTCTTCAGTCTTACGGACTGGCACCTGACCGGGCCGGTGATATATATATTTCCGAAACAAAGAAATATGAAAATTCATTCATTTATACAATTCCACTAAACTATGAAATAAGCCGGATTCCGTCATCAAAAGAACTGTCATTCGGCGGAAACAGAGTGAATCTGAAATTTGAAACGGATGCAGGTGATCCTCGTAAAATAATAATTAATTATAATCTTTATTTTGAAAGAGGAGTCATACCTCCTTCGGAATACCGTAAATTCAGACAGTATATTCTGGAAATTGAAAAAATCGAAACACTTAAAATTGCTCTGAAAAAAAAGGCGGTTAAATAATGAAACCAGCACTGTTCGGCATACTGTTTCTTCTCGTAATTTCACCCGGTTCAGGAGTTCAGGAGGCGGGAAATGAACTTTCTCTTTACGACAGGTACTATGCAGAGGGAAACCAGCTTAAGGAATTTGACTATCTTTCCGGTTACATTCTGAAAAACCCGGTTGCTCCTGAATCAGCTGTATATGCCCAGATGATTGCATCCATGTATAATATTAAAGGATATGATGCAATTGTACATGTTCTGGATGAATATGCCGGACTTGTTGAAAAAAGCGGCAGTTCTGATAAAAATGAAATACTGAGCAGTCTTTATTTTACTCAGCAGAATCTGAGAGAAATGTTTGTTCATCAGGGGAAAAGGAACAATCACTTTACATATATTGATAAATGGAAAGTTTCCGGAAGATTTGTAAAGTACGGTTATGCCGATCTCAATGTTCAGTTTGATCCGGAAAAGAATCCTGATTTTAAAAACCGTAACATAACATCATCTCTGTATAATTATGTGGATCTTAACGAAAACGTATATCCTCAGAGCGGAATTTATTACTTTAAATCATCATTTGTATCGGACAGGGAGATTTATCTTGTTATCGAAAGCAGCGACTATTATAAGATTTTTATAAACGGGAAGGAAGCCGGAACGAATTTTTATCAGAATACATACCGTAATAGAAGAATTTTCAGTGTTAAAGGCAGCGGTGAATATACAGTGCTGATTAAGTTTTTTGCAGAGCCGGATTCCGGTTTCAGGGCATCTGTTTTGAAAAATGATTTTACTTCTGCGGATATTAAATACACTGAAACATCCCCGGCGACGGGAGCGGACATTGCGGAACACCTTATGTATCCTCATGATAAACTTGTATCCGCAGGCAGTTCCGGATTTGCTCTGGCTAAATATTTCTATTTTCTCGGCAGTTCGGAATTCCAGAATCATTATGATGTATATCTGAAGAGCAGTTCTTCGGGAGCGGCAAAAACACTGTATGGATCGGATCTTGTCGATTTTCATTCGGTTTTTTCAGCCAAATCGGCGTACGGCTGGAAAATTCTGACATCAGTATGGCAGAAACCGCATCCTCCCGTGCCTGCGCTTTTTTACAAGTTTCAGCAGAAACTTGAAGACGGAAACATTCAGGATGCTTTCAAAATTGTTGCTGAGATAAGGAGCGGTTCGGACTACTATCCGCTGGAATATGCAGTATTGAATTTTTATCATACTAAAGGTTATGAAAAGCAGTTTTTTAATCAGTATGAAAGAATCAGAAAACTGTTTCCTGATTCATACGCAGCTGACATTTATAAAATGGATTTTTATCACGGCCGGAACAACTCAATAAGTGAAAAAACCGGAACTGAATTATTGAAAAAAATAATAAGCACCAAGGTTCTGCGTAATCTGCTGTTTCAGTATAAATCAACCGGCAGATATGACGAAGCTCTTGACTGTCTTAATAAAGCAGTGCTTTCAGATTTCAATAAAAATATGGAAACCGGAAAAATCCTTATTCTGCAGAAAAAATATGGCGAAGCTAAACGGATTTTTCTGTCGTTGCTGGCGCAGAATGAAACTCCCGAAATTCTATATTATCTCGGCGATATTGAAGTCAGTGAAAAAAGAAGTGCTGATCTTTACTGGGGGAAATTGTATTCGCTTGAACCTGAATTTGTATTTCCTCAGGACTATCTGGCCTATTCGGCAGAAAACAGGCTTTCAAGTGAATTTGAGAAGTACAGAAATGCGGATTATGTTGATTCGGAGATTGAGAAATTTCAGAATAATTTATTCTATTATCCGTCATCAACCGTCTACCGCGGAGAAATCGTGAGACTGTATGAAAACAATACATGCCGCTATTTTCACGAGGAACTTCTTTTTATCAAAAATGATTCGGAGGTATCTTCAAAAGGTGAGTACCGTATTCCGGTTACATCGAATTATGAAATAATCAAGGCTGAAGTGATTAATCGTGACGGCTCGGTTTCCGCTTCATATAAAAAAAATAAAACGGCGGATGGACTTTTCATTTCAATCAACGGAATAAGGAAAAATTCTCTCGTACATGTGATATATGAAATTAATAATTATGATTTTACATGGTATAAATCATCATTTCTTGCGAGTAATTATATCAGACTGCAGGGATTCCGTGAAAGTGCGTCTAAAATTGAAGTAAAAGTAATTACTGAAATGGATAAACTTGTTTTGTATAACAACCGGAATGTTCCGGTTAAAACCGCCAGGGACGGCAATCTCAATGTATATTCTTTTGAATTAAACGGCCTTCATGAAATTGAGAATGAATATTACACCGGTGATTCCAGAAGGAACATGCCGTCTTTCGGATTTACAAATATAACCTCCGCTGATGATCTTATCCGGTGGTACAGCGGTTATTTTCCGGAATTTAAAGATCTTGATTTCGGCAGTGAATTAAAAATTTCTCCCGAAACGGATGTTTCTTCGAAAATTGAAGCGGTTTATAATTTTGTAAGCAGAAAGATCTCTACTAACGGTAATTTTTATTTTTATCCTGCAGATCCGGAAGATATTCTGTTTCTGAAAAAAGGCACAGTTGAAGATAAGGTTTTTCTGGCGCGTCAGATGCTCCATCAGCTGGGAATAGAATCTTTTCCCGCTCTGGTCAGAGATGACAATCTCATGAAGGAAAATATTTATTTTAAGGACAGTTTAAACGGAATTCTGCTTTATGTACCTTCAGTGAAAATGTGGCTTGATTTTTCATCCGAGTATTATCCCGCCGGAAATGTTGATGAATTCTATGAAAATAACACAGCGCTTGTCGTCGGACCGGAAGAAATCAGAAGAGTGAAGGTCAGCGGAATTGCCGAATCATCTTCCGTCATTACTGCTGATATTGATATGACTGATCCGGGTGAAACATTTTTCAGCATTAAAACGCTTTATTCAGGCGTAAGCAATTATCTGAGATACTATTTTAAGGATGAGCGCATGCACAGTACAATGGTATCGGCGCTGTCGGCAATGGATAATCCCGGACTGATTACAGACTCCTTTTCGGTAAGCAGACTGAATGATTATTCAGTTCCGTTTTCAATTGAATCAAAGGGCAGTATTTTAGGTTTTTCACTTCAAAGTCCGGATTCACTTTCCTTTAATCCGTTTATTATGAAAACAGGTTTTCTGAATTATCTTTATGATAATGAGAGAAATTTTGATCTTGTAATAGACCAGAATGAATTGTCGGAAGAAACCTATTTTTATAAGCTTGAAAGCGGATACGGGGATACCGTTATTTCCGTTAATAAAGTTCTTTCTTACGGTAATTCATCGGTTTCTTACTCCATAGAAAAAGAGAAAAACAGTAATATCATTAAAGTTACAAAAAAAACTGAATTCAGAAAACAGGTCGTTCCTGCAGCTGAATTTGAAAAATTTAAAAATTTTGCATTAAGTGTAAGAGAAATGGATAATTACCGCATTTTACTGGATAAAAGGAATTAAAATCTACAATCCCCGAATTGCTACGTTTTCTGCAAATTCTGAAATTGTTCCGCAGAATGATTTCAGAATTTCAGATGAAAGGGAGTACTTTTTTTCGAATTCCGGATCAAGCGTATTTTCGTTTACAAACTGCTGGATGTAATAGTTTTTAACTTTTCCCGTAAAATTTCCGATTTCCCTGAAATCATCATGCGATACAAATCCCGGAACAGCAGTGGTTCTAAGTTCAAACTCAATGCCTGATGTCTTAAGCAGTTCAAGTGACTTTTTCAGTTTGGAAATATCGCAGTTTACAGCTGTAAGTTCATTATATTTTGAGGGGGATGTTTTAATGTCGACGGCAGCATAATCTATAAGCTGTTTTTCAAGAAGCTCTCCGAGTTTTTCAGGAAAAAACCCGTTTGTATCAATTTTTATTTTGAGATTAAATGGACGAAGTCTGCCGATGAATTCCGTAATGTCTTTCTGAAGACAGGGTTCTCCGCCTGAAACTGTTATTCCGTCAAGAAGATTCTTTCTCTTTTCAAGAAACTCAAAAAGCTCCTTTTCCGATAATACATCATTCCGCGGATTGGATTCGATAAGATCTATATTGTAACAGTATCTGCATCGTAAATTGCATCCTCCGGTAAAAATTACTGTGCTGATGTTGCCCGGGAAGTCAATTAACGATGTTTTCAGAATACCGGCAATTTTCACTTAACAGCAGACGCTCTCTTTAAGGTTTTCAATAGCATATTCTTTTCTTTCTGCAAATTCTTCCTGTTTTCCTTTGTTCCACTGATTAACTGGTCTGTAATATCCTACTACTCTTGAATAAACTTCTACAGGTACTTTTTTGTTTAACATGCCATTCTCCAGAAATAATTTTTTAATATATTGAAACTAAAACCTTTTTTAATATGAAGCTACTCTTTTATTATCGGTATCATCCTCAGAAACTTCAATTCCAAATTCTTCAAGATCGAAATCGTTGTGATCATAAGGGCAATACTTGTGCGCGCCGGGAATATATCCGTGAATGGGACATATGCTGAATGTAGGAGTCAGCGAGAAATACGGGAGATGATAATTTTCCGCAATTTTTCTGACCAGCTGTTTTGCCATTGCAGGATCGTCAATGTTTTCTCCCAGAAAGCAGTGTACTACCGTACCGCCTGTGAATTTAATCTGAAGTTCATCCTGGTGATCCAGTATTTCAAAAATATCATCTGTATGATTGACCGGGAGATGGACGGAATTTGTATAGTAGGGCTCATTCTGGCCGGCAGAAATGATTTCAGGATAATCCTTCTTGTCCTGCTGGGCAAATCTGTATGTAACTCCCTCCGCAGGCGTTGCTTCGAGATTGTAAAGATTGCCTGTTTCCTCCTGAAAGCCGGCGATTGTTTCCCTCATGTAATCAAGAACTCTTATAGCGAAATTTTTACCTTCTTCAGTTGTTATGTTTTTTGACAGCAGATTAAGACAGGCTTCGTTCATGCCTACCAGACCGATCGTTGAGAAATGATTCAGCCAGTACTGACCGTTTCTGGTGTATATGTCACGAAGATAATGCTTTGTATATGGATACAGGTTATTATGCGTGAAGTTTTCGAGAATTTTTCGCTTAATTTCAAGACTCTGTTTGGAATGATTCATAAGTGAAGCAAGCTCGCTGAAAAACTGTTCTTCACTTGTACACTTATATGCAAGTCTTGGAAGATTAATTGTTACTACGCCTATGCTGCCTGTAAGAGGATTTGCTCCGAACAATCCGCCTCCGCGGCTGCGAAGTTCCCGGTTGTCAAGACGGAGTCTGCAGCACATTGAACGCGCGTCTTCAGGGTCCATTTCCGAGTTGATAAAATTGGCAAAATAAGGTATTCCGTATTTTGCGGTCATTTCCCATAATTTATTAAGATTGGGATTGTCCCAGTTGAAATCCTTTGAAATGTTGTATGTCGGAATAGGGAAAGTGAAAATCCTGTTAAGGGCGTCTCCTTCCAGCAGACATTCACTGAAAGCCGTATTGAACATATCCATCTCAGGCTGAAATTCACCGTATTTTTCGGTCATGATTTTACCGCCGATAATTACATGATCTTCGGCAATGTTTGATGGCACATTCAGGTCAAGTGTGACATTTGTAAAAGGAGTCTGAAACCCGACACGGGTAGGAACATTCATGTTAAACAGGAATTCCTGAATACTCTGTTTGACTTCCTTGTATTTAAGATTGTCATAACGGATAAACGGTGCAAGATATGTGTCAAAATTGGCAAATGCCTGAGCGCCTGCTGATTCACCTTGAAGTGTATAGAAGAAATTTACTATCTGACCGAGAGCGCTTCTGAAATGTTTTGCCGGACGGCTTTCGATTTTCCCTTTTACTCCGCCGAAACCGGTTGTAAGAAGGTCTTTCAGATCCCATCCTACACAGTAAGCTGATAAAAGCCCCAGATCATGTATGTGGATGTCGCAGTTCTGATGAAGATCCCGGATTTCCGGAGGATATATTCTTTCAAGCCAGTATTTTGCTGTTAATGCCGATGCTAGGTGATTATTAAGTCCCTGCAGAGAGTAGCTCATGTTGCTGTTTTCATTTACGCGCCAGTCGGAACGGTCAAGATAGTTCTCAATCAGATTTATGCCTTCCTGAAAAAGAGAATTGTTGTCGCGAAGTTTTCTATGCTGATCCCTGTACAGGATATATGCCTTTGCAACTTTTGCATGTCCTTTTTCAATAAGGATTTTCTCAACGAGATCCTGTACGTTTTCAACCGTAGGAATTCTGCCGTCTTTATATATTATTTCCAGTATGCCTATGGTGGTTTTTGTAATCTCGACAGCTTTGTCAAAATCTGAACCGCCTACGGCTTTTGCTGCGTTAAAGATAGCTTCGGTGATTTTTGCCGGATCAAACTCTACTACACGTCCGTCGCGCTTCAGAATAAATTGAACATTGCTCTCGATCTGTTTCATAAAATAGTCACCTTAAAATAGGTATATACAACATAAAATAAATAGACAAAAAATCCACACATTTTACTGTGAAATTTTTTGATTGTAACTTTTGCCAGTGGATTATTGTAAGTAGTATGGGATTTACAATAACTTATTAAGGCTTCACGTCAATAAAAAAATTATGTCTCAAAAGAAAAATATCTCAAATTTTTTTTAGTTATACCGAAAATATAACGTGGAGTAATATACATTTATTATGTGTAAATAAATGGCAAGGAAAAAAAATTAATTTTTCGAAAAGAGGGGTATATGAACAAAAAAATTATTTTGTCAATTATAATTGTACTATCTGCAGTCTGTTCCGCAATGTCATATGGAGCGAATTTTAACGATGACGTTCTTGATAAGATTAAAATAAATGATGCTGATATTCCTGAAGGTTTTATCTACGGCTCAATTCCTGTTTTTGCACGTCCTGTGCTTAAAATGAATCCATGGGCTCTGGATAGAAGCGCCATTGACAGGCTTGCCAAAAACATCTATCCTGATGGAAATTCTCAGAGTATAAAAAGCATTCATATGACCATCCTTGCAAGTAATGCTGAACCGTATGGTGATGATATCGTGTGTTATCTTATCCTGTTTAAATCCTCGGATGGTGCAAAAACTGAAGTTAAAAAGCTCACTGATTACGTTAAATATAATTCTGATAGGGCAATACTTCTCACAAAAAACAACCTGGCTGTTTTTATTCATACGGATGATACCGCCAATTATGATTTAATCGCCGATTTGTCAGGTAAAATTCAAATAAGAATGGATCTTGAGCAATAATAAGGATTAAAAAAAGCCGGTTAACCCGGCTTTTTATTTTCAATAAAGATTTTTCTTTACAAGCATTTCTTCCAGTTCGTCCGCTTTTGCCGCAATGTAAGTCAGAGATTTAATAAACTGAACAGGTTCACAGGATTCCAGCGGAATTGAGTTTACAAGAATGAGAGTGTCATTCAGAAGTGCAAGTGCACCGTAATCAAGTGTAGTGTTTGTCTGAAGCGCAAATTTATATAGCTCGCCGAAGTCAGCTTTCAGTTTCGCTACAATACTGTAATATCTGATAATCCGGTCTTCAGCTTCATCCTTTGTAAGAGTTATCAGGACTTCCTGGGAACGGTTGTTTTCAAATTCCAGTTTTGTTGTATAGGCTCCTTCTTCCGTTTTGTTGAATTTTAATCTGAACTCCGATGCAACTGCAGCTATGAAGCCGTCAAAAACATGCATAATTTTCCCGCCTTAAATGATATAAATATGGAATATATTATTATAAAATTATAATCATATTTCAATATAATAAAAGAGACTGTCTTTAAAGTCAAATAGAAAAGGACGGTTTGCGTTAAAATGTCCACTTCCGGCAGTAATGCAGAAAATCAGTCTGTTACCGGACTGATTTTCTGCAATGTAAATTTATGCTTCTGATTATGCCAGTAATGTTTCCATGCTTGCAGGCAGAATGTTTCCCTGTGAATTGAGTGCGTTTCTAAAATCAGATTTAATTTCAGAAGACAGAGCTGTAACATCAGGTTTTTGAGCTGAATAATTATCCGCATACTTCTGAAGTCTGCCGGCTGTTTCTGTTATTTGTTTTTCAAGCTGTCCGTCCAAAGTTTTAAAAGCGGTTTCCGCCTGAATGATTTCCCTGTCTGAACGGCTGTTTCCGCTGTTGTTCCGTAAAAGCTGAACATTTTCATTTATTGCATCAGTTGTTTCAGGCGGGATATATTCGGTAATATTCGGGACTGTAACAGCTACATTGAATTCCGTCAGTGAAGAATTAATAGTCGCCATCTGGGTTCTTACTTCGGTTGAATTTACATTTCCGGAGGTGAGTGTTACAGTTGCTTCAGATCTGAGCTGTGATGAAACTGAAAGTGCCTGCTGAATGATAATGCGGGCTTTGTTCATTATTACCAGTGCATTTGACAGGTTTTGTTCAGACGGCGTATTCTGGAGTATGTTTCTCGCCTGGATGTTGTTTATTATTTGCGGACGCTGTTGAACGGTTTTCCGCCCTGATGGAACGGAAATATTCTGTAAACCCGCGGATTTTCCCTGAATCTGCGGCTGCATATCTGCAGTAATTTTCATGACTTATTCCCTCCCGTGGAATAATTATAATATATCAAAATCAGATCCGGCTGTCAATACTAAATGTAAAAGTTAAGAATTGTTTTAATTAATCTGTTTTAAAAATGACTGGTAATTTTTACTTGATTTATTAAAATAACACAGCATATTGCTGTTTTCAGGAGATAAAATGGCTGTTAAAAAATCACTGGTTTTTAAATTAATTGTTACGGCTCTGATACTGATGGTGCTGTTCTTTTCTTATTTCTATTACCAGATGCACAGTGTAATTGTTAATAGAATAAATATAAATAATATGAATCCTGACAATTCGTTTAACTATAAATATATTTTCAGGGAATATATTGAAAAAGAGAAACACGAGAAGGAAGTACGCGAAGGAAAAGAATTTAAATAAGGAGATTCGATCGTATGGAAGCTTTTTTTAACAAGAATGTAGTGATTGTCGGCGGCGGCCGCGGTATAGGACGGGATCTGGCAATGGAGTTTGCAAGACTGCGGGCGAATATTTTTCTCATACATGATGTCCGTGAAGAACTTCAGGATACGGAACATCACATCGGAAATATGAAAGTCAGAATTTACGGATATTTATGTAACTTTTTGGATCAAAAACATATTAATAAGATAATAACCCTTTTTAAAAGAGAATTTCTATATGCTGATGTACTGATAAATTCTCTTGAAATAGGACAGAAAGACCTGTTTTTCAAGTACACGGCTGATGAAATTGAGGAAACTCTAAGTACTGAGCTGCTAAGTCAGATAAGGATTACAAATCTGCTTTACGGGGATATGGTTGAAAGGAAACAGGGTACTGTTGTGAACATTGAAAGTATTGATTATAACAAGACGGATAACATTCTGGCAGGAATTTATTCTAATTCAATGCAGGCCTTATCCAACGGTATTAATGATTTCGCATCCGGAGCAGGTATGAATAATCTTTTTTCTCTGTATGTTTCACGGTCTTTTAAAAATTACTATTCTACTGAAAACTCCGATAAAATTGTAAAAGCTGTAGAGCGGCGCAAGGAGTTTATCAGGCTTTAAAGGAGGTTTCTATGAACAAAAAATATAGAAATTTGTTAATTGCCGCTGTAATTTTATTTCTGGGATTTAATTATTTTTCATGTTCCAACGGCGGCACCGGCGGACGATCTCTATGGTCCACGACGCAGGAATCACCGCTGAAAAATAATCCTTCCGTACAGAAGGCATGGGAAGTTCAATCAGCATTCAGAAGTATTTATGATCTGTATAAAGAACGGGTAGTTTCAATCTCAACAGAACAGAATATAGCAGTACCTGAATTCTATACTTTCTTTTACGGAGCTCCGGCTGTTCAGAAACAGCAGGGGCTGGGCACGGGATTTATTGTGTCGGATGACGGTTTTGTCTGCACCAACTTTCATGTGGTTGCTCCTGCTGGAGTGATAGTTGATAAAATAACCGTTCATATAGGTGAAAAATCATATAATGCTGAAGTGCGCGGTTATGACGAAAAACTTGATATCGCTCTTGTGAAAATTGAAGGCGGAAAAAACTTTAAACCCGTATATTTGGGAAATTCGGATGAAGTTCAGGTTGGAGACTGGGCGATAGCGATTGGAAATTCCTTCGGTCTGGAACAGACTTTTACTTCGGGAGTCATCAGTGCGGTTAACAGAACCAATGTTGATGCAAATGAAACTTTTATTCAGACAGATGCGGCGATTAATCCAGGCAATTCCGGAGGTCCGCTGATAAATATAAATGGTGAGGTTATCGGAGTGAACCGGATGATTTTTTCCAAATCAGGCGGCTATATGGGGATCGGATTCGCCATTCCGATAAATAATGTAAAACTTATTCTTGAGAAGCTTAAAAAACAGAAATTTGTCGAAAAAGGCTACATTGGTGTTTCTCTCATTCCCATGGCGACTCAATATGCCAAACAGCTTGGATGGAACAGGAATTACGGCGCAATTGTAAATTCCGTAGAACAGAATGGTCCTGCGGATGTTGCAGGTATCATGCGGGGAGATATCATTTATGAGATTAATGGTAAAAAAGTTACAGATGTTGATGTTCTGATAGCTGAGGTTGAAAAAGCAGGCCCGGCCGGGCGTTTAACTGTAAAGGTATGGCGTCAGGGAAGAGAGCGTCAGTATATTCTCCGTCCTGCAAAAAAGCCGGCATCAATTCAGCAGTGAATTTGATTTCTTTCTGCTGATATAAAATTATCTGATATTAAAGTAATGTGTGTGAAATGCCGGGTAACCCCCGGCTTTTTTTATTGTGATAAATACAATATTTGCCTGACTATCGTCAGTCAACACGTCAGGCACTAGACAGGCGATGAAGCAGGCGTCATGACAGGCACTAGACAGGCGATGAAGCAGGCGTCATGACAGGCACCATACAGGCAATATGACAGGTACCAGACAGACAATATATAAAATAAACAGTTGATTTTATAATTTTATGGTTTAGTCTTATCATAAAACAGGAATTTTACAGGAGAACGGCATGTTTAATTTAAAATTGATTGTTAAATTGTTTATTTCGATTCCGGTATTTATCATTCTGCAAAGTGCCATTTCTGCACAGTCTGTGGAAACGGCAGTTTCTTCTAAAGCAATAAAAGGTCTTACAAATGTTGTTGAATCAATTATTTCGGATTCGTTTGTACCGATGACTGAATATGATAAGGGGGATTATACTGTTTCATTTGTCCCAGCGGTATTTGAAATTGATACGGTTTTTACTGATCCTGATGTAAGAGGTGATGATTTATACGGCGGTGCTGCTGGAATCGGAGGAGGTTATGCATTTACTGATAAAATAATGTTTTATGGAATTTTTTCAGCATTGAAAATTTCCGGAGGAGCCAAGGGCGATTTTTACGGCGATGTCCTGTCGGAACAGAAAATCGATATTGATTATTCAATGATATGTTTAAGTACGGGCGCCGGTTATGATTTCTTTGATTCAGACAGATGGTCATTTCCGGTTTATGCCGGGATAACCCTGCAGAAACATGCTGCGGATTTTTCAGCACCGCAGGTTACGGATGGACCGTACACCTATAGCGGAGAGGTGACTTCAGATTCGCTTATTTTCGGATTAACTGCTGCAGCTGCCGTTTCGTATAACTGGAGAAATAAATTCTCAATTACACCTTATTTTCTTTATATGCATGCTCTGAACAATGCCGGGGCGGAAGTAAAACTTAATCTGGTTCCTGCTGGAACAGTAAGCAGAAATTTTGATGCGGTAAGATATTCAGGCGGAATGCCGGGAATAAATATAGGTTATTCTGTATCACCGGGATTTTCATTTTCACTTTCAGCCGGAGGAATGCTGACTTCATCGACTTCATTTTATAACAAAACATTTTTAGACGGATTGAAAATGAAATCACTTATTCTTGCTTTTACATATAATGGAAATTTTGTTAGAAGTAGCAATCCGGATTAATTCATAACTGACTTATTAATAAAATACCGGCTGTAACTGATACAACCGGTATCTTGAAATATCTGATGTGTTTTTATTTTACTTTTTGTTATTCTGTTTTAAATTAGTACCGCCGCTTTTATTTACAGCAAAAGGATTATAGCTGTCTGTTCCTACAATGTCCATGTTCTCATATTTCTTTACTTTACGGATTATGTACAATGTTACCGGCGTAAATGATGTTTCTATCAGCGATTTGAGAAGCCATTGTGTTAAAACAAGACTGATGTAAATTTCCGGCGGAAAAATTTTAAAAAGAAATGTTGCAATCCCTACGAAAATCGCTGTATCAAAGAATTCACCGGCAAAAGTTGATGCAATTGTTCTTACAAACAGAAATTTATGTGACGGGTCTTTCCTGATCATCCATGTTTTCATGTGTGCCATGATAAATGAGTTAATAAAGCTGCCGACAAGGTAACCGCCCATTGAAGCAAGTACAAGGCCGGTTACATTTCCCAGTACAAGTGAAAAAGCATCCTGATAGGTGAAATACTCACTGTGCGGAAGCATAATTGAAAGTTTGAACAGAAATGCAGCAAGTACATTTGCACCGAAACCATACCAGATCAGACGGCGCGATGCATGATAGCCGTATACTTCCGGTACTACATCTCCGAAAATATAAAGAACCGGGAAAAGCAGAAGCGTTCCTGAGTCAAGCGACATGGTAAATCCGAGAAATGTGAAATCAAAAAATTTCTGTGAAACAATATTTGATACTATCAGTATTCCTACAAAAATGGCGGTAATAATTTCAAATAAATTGAATTTTTGGTTATTTGAGTTTTCAGTCATTGAGTCCTCTTTAATAAACGGTTATTTCAGAAAAGTGTCATATAACGACTATTTTTACCGCTCTTTTTTTATCAATCATAATTTTTTCATGAAGTTTTAAAATCTTTCCGGCTTGACAAAGATTAGTTTATTTTAAATAAGATTCCTCAAGCAGACGCATTTTACCGGAAATCAAGTTTTTAAAACCCGGTCATTTCCGGTTCAGAGCTTATCTTCCGTAACGGTATTCGATATATGAAAGAAAATTCATTCATAACTCTTTCACTGTTAAATACTGTAAAAGATGTTAAGGGGATGTTATGAAAAAGATTGTTTTATCCTTTGTTTACTGGTTGCCGTTTATTCTGATTTCATGCGGTATTAATGATTTTACTGATGCATCTGGCTCAGATCCTGATTTTCGCAGCGAAATGAGGAATTTTGTAATAAACATAAGCCGGTACGCCAGATCACAGAACCCCGCTTTTGCCGTAATACCGCAGAACGGGATAGAACTGGTTACATTAAACGGTGAAGATGACGGAGAATTAAGTACTGATTATCTGAACGCAATCGACGGTCATGGGCAGGAAGATCTTTTTTACGGATATGATAATGATGATATTGCAACATTATCTTCCGATACCGGATATATTACCGCTTTTTTGAACGTTTCGAGGAATCAGGGGAAAGTAATACTTGTAACGGATTACTGTTATACTCATTCAAAAATGGATGATTCATATTCCTTAAATAATGCGGAAGGATATGTTTCTTTTGCAGCAGATGAACGGAATCTGAATAATATTCCTGCATATCCGACAGTGCCATATGATGTAAATTCATTTGATATAAATTCGTTATCTGATGTCAGAAATTTTCTTTATCTTATTAATCCTGAAAATTTTGTTTCCAGAGCAGCATTTATTGCAGCTGTTGCTTCGACGGATTACGATCTTTTGATTATGGATCTTTATTTTAGTGACGGAACGGAATTTTCTTCATCAGAAATTACACAGCTGAAAGAAAAAGCCAATGGGAAACGCTGGATGGTTATATGTTACATGTCTATCGGAGAAGCTGAAGACTACCGTTACTACTGGCAGGCTTCATGGGTGACTAATCCGCCTTCGTGGCTCTGTGAAGAGGATCCTTCATGGCCGGGAAATTTCACGGTTAGATACTGGGTTGAGGACTGGCAAAATATAATTTTCGGCAATGATTCATCATATTTAAAAAAAATTCTTGATGCGGGTTTTGACGGTGTCTATCTTGATATAATTGATGCATTTGAATATTTTGAATAATTTTCATTTTCTGTAATAATGCAGTAATATTCTTAATGCGGCAAGAAACAGCAGTGACAGCATGATAATCCAGAATGAAGTAATGGAATATTCGTTTAATAAAAGATGGTCATATTTTTTAACTATCAGCCCGCTTGTATGGAATTTCTGATTCCCTTCCGCAGAAATTTCGGTTAAGTTTATTATGATATTTGCAGATATATTTGTTCTGACTAGGCCTGAATATTCATGGATGCCGCACACTGGAACTGAGAAATTTAATTTATAATCATATTGAATTTTTTCCTGAGCATTGTCTTTTGAAACTGAAACATTATTAGCAGATAACAGATTTTCAATTGAGCTTGTGATTATTTCTTCGGTATATTCTCCCGCAATCATGGAATATGTTAGTAAAATATGTTTATTATTGTACTTTGCAATGTCAAATCCGGATAAAGCTTTTGACGAAGCTTCGAAAATGAGATATTCATATATTCCATTGGGATTAATAAGATCGACCGGTAAAGATCCCGAGATTATCTGCCTGTCAGTATTTTTCTGTCCGCAGGAAGCCAGTAAGCTGATAATGATTATTGTAATCAGAAATTTAATTTTATTTGTCATGGATTCTCCATTGTTCCATAGATTTATTTTTAAAAAAATGTTCCTATACTTTAAAATAATCAATCTGATCCTTAAGAGTCAAAGCCATGGAGCTGAGCTCCTCTGAATTGCCCGCAATTTCCTCTGATGCTGATGAAGTGTCCTGAGATCTTTCACTGATGTTTGTCATTGCTGTTACAACCTCGCTGATTGCGATGTTCTGTTCATCTGTTGCACTTTGAATTGAATCGGCTTTTTCAGTAACGAGTCTAACCTCATCATGAACTTTCTGATTTGCTGACAGCTGTGTGTCCATCTGTTCTACAAGTGAAACCATCATGTCTTCAACGTCAGCAATTCCTTTGATGATGGTGTTGATAACTTCAATTGTAGCGCTTACATCATTTCTGAAAGTTGAAATTTCATTTTCATTTTCCTGTATCAGTTTGCTTATCTCTTTTGTGCTTGATGCGGTCTGATCCGCGAGTTTGGATATTTCATCGGCAACAACCGCGAATCCGCGTCCCGCTTCTCCGGCTCTGGCTGCTTCAATTGCTGCATTCAGTGAAAGAAGGTTTGTCTGCTCTGAAATGTCGCTGATAATCTGAATGATGTTACTCATTTCTTTTGAACTTTCAGAAATGACTTTCATGCTTTCAGACATTTTTTTAATACTTGATTCACCGTATTTTGCCCGTTCATCAATGGTGTTTGTAAGTGTTTTGGTTTGAGCAACGGTAGTTTTGAGAAGTTCTACATTATCTGCAAGTTCCCTGATGCGTTTCAGCAGATCCGCTGTATTCTGCAGCTGATTTTTCGCACTGTCTGAAATGTTGTTCATTCCGGCTGAAACCTGTTCTATTGTAGCGGTAACTTCTTCTGAAGAGGCAGCCTGGCTTTGTGTACTTTGTGAAAGATTTAATGCTGTAGCTGAAAGTTCTTCCGAAGATGATGATAAATGATCAATTGAATGAGTCACTTCCAGAATAACGGATTTAATTTTTAAAGCAAATTCATTAAAAGCGGAAAGCATCAGTCCGATTTCATCCCTGCGTCCGGATGTTACTGTTACTGTAAGATCTCCGCTGCTTACTATTTTCATATTTCTGGTAATTGTATTAATATATCTTGCGATACCGCTTGAGAATAAAATGAGATAAAATACTGAAAAGATTATTATTACAGTGATAATGATTATTACACCGGTTGTTGTTTCTTTCATTTCCTGTTTGAGGTCTTCAATGTAAATACCTGTACCGATTACCCAGCCCCAGGGTTCAAATTCCTTAACAAATGAGGTTTTAAATACAAATTTGGTGTTATCTTCAAAATGCTGCCAGAAATATTCCGTATATCCTTCTTTGGTTTTACTTGCTTTGACCGTATCAACCATTTTTACAAACATGAGTTCATTTGCTTTGTCCCTGTAATCAGTCAAAGATTGGCCGTTGAGTGTTTTTACCTTGGGATGCATGATCATCCTCGGTTCCATGTCGTTTATCCATAAATAGTTTTCCTGATTTTCACCGTAATGAAAATCTTCTATGGCTTTAACGGATCTTGCTTTTGCTTCATCTTCGGTGATGAGTCCCTGTTTATGCAGATTGTAATTATGTTCAATCATGCTTACTGTGGTATACACCACATCGCGTATCAGCTGTTTTTTAAAATTTGTAAGACCGGTTTTTGTTTTCGGGATAATATAGAGAAAAATAGATAATGAAAATGAAAAAATAATCATAAATCCGATAATTATAATTTTGGATTTAATTGAAAGATTTTGCCATAATTTTATCATTTAAGTCGTCTCCAAATAAAATAAAATATTATTACCAGGTATAAAGTACAATTTTCGGAAAATGTCAATAAATTCTAAAATGGAATTGTTAAAAAAAAGTATTTATGGATATTAAGTTATTTCGGAAGGAACTGAATAGCTTATATTAAGCAGGAACTCTGAGTTTTAAGGGGGAGTTCCTGCTTAATAATGGTTTTTTATCGGCTGCCGGATTTATTTTTTGTATATACGTCAAAGCATACAGCGCCAAGAAGAACAAGACCCTTTATGGCCTGCTGCCAGTCAACACTTACGCCCATGATGGACATACCATTGTTTAGTACGCCCATTACAAGACCTCCGACAATTGCTCCAATTACGGTACCGATTCCTCCTGAAGCAGAAGCACCTCCGATGAAGCAGGCTGCAATTGCATCCAATTCAAACATATTTCCCGCTTTCGGTGTTGCCGCATTAAGTCTTCCCGCTACAACCAGACCTGCAACTGCTGCAAGCATTCCCATGTTTGCATAAACCCAAAACATAACCCGTTCAGTTTTGACACCGGAAAGTTTGGCAGCTTTTGCATTTCCTCCAAGTGCGTAAATATGTCTTCCTGCAATTGTTTTCTGCGTGATGAAAGTGTAAATTATTATAATTACAAGAAGAAGTAATAGTACAATCGGAATACCGTTGTATGCAGCCAGACTGATTGTCAGTGCATTAATTGATATTATGATCAATGTCCATTTGATTAATTCAAAACTCAGTGGAAGCAGCTCGAATCCGTATCTCTGTTTGTTTCTTCTGGAATTAAATTCAAAGAAAATGTAGATAAGTGAAAGAACAATTCCAAAAATTACAGCAATCAGATTTAAACCTAAAACTGTAAGTTCTCTTCCAGGAAGATATCCGGCTGCGATCGCCTGAAACGATACAGGAAACGGTGCAAGAGTCTGACCTTTTAATATAACCATAGTCATACCGCGGAAGATAAGCATACCCGCAAGAGTAACGATAAACGGCGGTATTTTAAAATATGCAATAAAAAGTCCCTGAAATGAACCTGCAGACAGTCCGATCAGCAGTGAGATTATCACGGCTAAAGCAACCGGAACTTTTAATGTTACCATCATAACTGCAGCCAATGCGCCGACAAATGCAACTACGGATCCTACTGAAAGGTCAATGTTTCCCGTAATAATTGCAAGCAGCATTCCTACCGCCAAAATGAGAACATATGCGTTTTGTAAGACCAGATTCGTAATATTCATCGGTTTGAAAAGAATACCGCGTGTAAGCAGCTGGAAAAGCACCATAATGAATACAAGTGCGATTATCATTCCATACTGACGAATATTGTTTTTAAAATAGTTTTTTATTCCTGTCATTTTATATACTCCGCTCACGCTGATGTGTTATTATGCATTTCATGATGCTTTCCTGAGTTGCCTCTTTACCTTTCAGTTCACCTGCGACACGTCCTTCTGTAATTACATAAATTCTGTCGCACATGCCGAGCAATTCAGGCATTTCCGAGGAAATCATAATAACCGATTTTCCTTCTGCTACAAGACTGTTGATAATTGTATAGATCTCATATTTGGCGCCGACATCAATACCGCGTGTCGGTTCGTCAAGAATTAATATGTCAGGTTCCGCCATGATCCATTTTCCTAAAACTACTTTCTGCTGATTTCCGCCTGATAAATCCTCAACTTTCTGTTCCAGTCCGGAACATTTAATATTTAGTTTTTCACGGAAATTCTGAGATGTTATTACTTCTTCATTGCTGTTAATTACACCTGAATTACTTATCGATTTTAAACTTGATAAAGTTAAATTCCGCATAATATTATTAATTAAAACAAGACCGTAGCTTTTTCTGTCCTCTGTTACATATGCAAGCCCCTGTTTTATTGCGTCGTTTACACTGTGAATGAAAATTTCTTTATTATCTTTATAGATTTTTCCTGAGTGTCTGACTCCCCACGATTTTCCAAAAATGCTCATTGCAATTTCAGTTCTTCCTGCACCCATAAGACCTGCGAATCCGACGACTTCGCCTTTTTTGACATTGAAGTTAATATTATCTATCGCTTTTTTATCATGGTGCTGAGGGTCATATACGGTCCAGTTTTCAACTTTGAAAGTTTCTTCACCGATATTAGATTTACGGGAAGGAAAACGATCTGTTATCTCTCTTCCGACCATACTCCGGATTATTCTGTCTTCATCAATTTTATCTGTTGATTTGTGCAGATTATCAATAACTTTTCCGTCTCTGATTACAGTAATGGCATCAGCTACTTTTTCTATTTCATTTAGTTTATGTGAAATGAGAATTGAAGTTATTCCCTGTTTTTTTAATTCAAGAAGTAAATTTAATAATTTGTTGCTTTCCTCATCATTAAGTGCTGCTGTCGGTTCATCAAGAATAAGCAGTTTTACGTCTTTAGACAGTGCTTTTGCTATTTCAACCAGCTGCTGTTTTCCTACCCCGATATTTTCCACAAGTGTTGTGGATTTTTCATTTAATCCGACTTTTTCCAGAAGTTTATTGGCTTCTGAAATGGAGTTGTTCCAGTCAATTATTCCGTTTTTTGCTCTTTCATTTCCGAGAAAAATATTTTCAGCTATTGATAAATATGGTACAAGAGCAAGTTCCTGATGAATGATAACTATACCGTATTTTTCACTGTCCTTAATTCCCGAAAAAGTACATTTATTGCCGTTAAAGAATATTTCGCCGTCAAAAGATCCGTCTGCGTGTACACCGCTGAGGACTTTCATCAAAGTGGATTTACCGGCTCCGTTTTCGCCGACAATGGCATGAATTTCGTGGTTGTTTACAGTTAAATCAACCGAATCCAGCGCCATCACTCCGTAGAAAGCTTTTGAGATATTGCGCATTTCAAGATGTATATTTGCCATTTTAATGTCCTTATAATAAAAAGGAATCTGAAATTTTCAGATTCCTTTTTAATTATTAACTTATTTTAACTGATCTTCAGTATAGTATCCTGTGTCGATGAGGGCTTCTTTGTAGTTTGTGATGTCAACAGATACTGGAGATTCAAGATACGAAGGAACAACTTTTACGCCATTGTCATAAGTTTTTGTGTCATTAACTTCTGCTTCTTCGCCTTTAAGCACTGAGTCAACCATGTTAGCTGCTCTTTTTGCAAGAGTTCTAGTATCTTTAAAAATAGTAGAAGTCTGCTCGCCGGCAATCATTGATTTTACTGAAGGAACCTCAGCATCCTGACCTGTTACGATAGGAAGCGGTTTTCCAGCAGAACCATAACCGACACTTTTCAGTGAAGAAAGAATACCGATTGAAATTCCGTCATATGGAGAAAGAACAGCATCAACTTTAGCAGAAGTATAGTTAGCAGTAAGGATGTTGTCCATTCTCTGCTGAGCAGTTGCTCCGTCCCATCTTAGAGTAGCTACTTTATCGAATTTAATCTGACCGCTTTTAACAACAAGTTTTTTGCTGTCGATGTACGGCTGAAGTTTTGACATTGCACCATTATAGAAGAAATATGCATTGTTGTCATCAGGAGATCCTGCGAAAAGTTCAATGTTGAAAGGTCCTTTGCCGTCTGCAAGTCCCAGTTTGTCAACTATGTATCCACCCTGCATAACACCTACAAGAAAGTTGTCAAAAGTTGCATAATAGCTTACATGCTCACTGTTTCTGATAAGTCGGTCATATGCAATAACCGGAATTTTTGCATCAGCAGCTTTTTTAAGAACGTTTGTAAGCGATTCGCCGTCGATTGATGCAATAACCAGACAGTTTGCACCTTTAGTAATCATGTTCTCAAGCTGAGCAACCTGTGCATCAATACTGTCTTCAGCATACTGAAGGTCTACCTGGTAACCGCGGTCTTCAAGAATTTTCTTCATGTTATTACCATCCTGAATCCATCTCTGAGAAGACTGAGTCGGCATAGCAATACCTACGATTTTTTTCCCGCTGCCCTGCTTACATGCAGATACAGAAAGAATCAGAACTGTAGCCAGTAGAGCTCCGAAAACTTTGTTAATTCGTTTCATCATGAAACCCCTTTTGTTTTATTTTCCGTTTAACGGATTTTCTTAAACTTGCAATACTAGAAAATGCATGTTTTGCCAATAAAGTTTCGTATTGTTTCGTTTATGACTATATCGTAACGTCCGGACGGATTTTTGTCAAATTAAAAATCATTTTATTTCGTTTTTGTTAAATTTTTTAGTAAATTTTAATAAAAAAAAGATGAATTTTTCGTTTTGTTTCGTTTTATTTCGGTTTCAAAATAAGAATTTATAAAATTTTGGATTAGAATACATTTTTCATGTTTACATTTCATAAAATATGGGCATTATTGACTTATTAAATAAATATTACTGGTAACCGGGAAATGTTTGCTGCTGAAAGAAAAAGAATTATAAAAAAGTATCTTCTTGAAAATTCTAAAGCTGAAGTTGTGAAAATAAGTGATATTCTTGACGTATCCGAGGTAACTGTAAGACGGGATTTTGAAAAACTCGAACATGAGGGTTTTCTGATTAGAACGCACGGAGGAGCTATTCTTCATGATCCGCATGAGAAAACCTATTACGCTGAACAGGATATGGAGGCGGATGAGAATAATCAGGAAATAGTTGAAACAGCTGCAGCTTTGGTAAAGGATGAAGATATAATCATGCTTACCGGCGGTCATATAAACCAGCTGCTTGCCAGAAAACTTTCCGAGAGGCAGGGGCTTACGATTCTGACAAATGATCTTGTAGCTGCTCTGAATGCTTCAGCCGGAGGGATGAACAGGGTGATCTGTCTCGGAGGAGAAATTGAGCAGGATAATTTTTCGGTCAGCGGTTCAATTACTCTCAGAAATATGCAGAAATATCATGTAAACAGGGTCTTTGTTGAAGTTGACGGTATCAGTGAAAATCTGGATCTTTCGGTTTCTTCACAGCAGAAATCGGAATTAATTGAATCGGCGGTACAGAGTTCCGATCATGTAACTCTTCTCTGTAATTATGAATTGATAGGGAAAAGGGCCTTTCTGAGTCTTGGACCGATTACAATGATGAACAGTGTTATAACGAATCCCCAGCTTGCTGATGAATATAAAATAGCCATATATAATAAGAATGTTATTTTATATACTTCCATTAATGCCTTTGAAGGTAATGTATGAGTGAGCAGACTGTTTTAGAACTGCAGGATGTCAATAAGTCATTTAACGGTGAGTTTAATCTCAGTAATGTAAATCTGAAATTAAATACCGGGGATATTCATGTAATAATGGGAGAAAACGGTTCAGGAAAATCACTTCTCATGAAAATAGTTGCAGGTTATTTTACTGTGGATTCCGGAAATATCATATATAAAGGAAATGTAATAAATCATCTTACCATTCATAAGGCTTTAAGCGAAGGAATTTATTACCAGCATCAGGACCTGCCTGTTTTTGAAAATCTTTCCGCAGCTGAAAACATTTATTTTGATTACCGGACAAGACGTAAAAAGCATTTAAGGATATGGAATGAACTTGAAAACGTGGCTGAATGTAAAAATCTTTTTTCCGAACTGGGAATAAATCTTGAACCGACCAAGAAACTCGGATTATACGGATTTGCCGAAAGACAGCTTCTGTTTGCAGCAAAAGCGTTTATCTCAGATGCAAAAATAATCATATTTGACGAACCGACCGCCGGTATGAGCGAAGTTGAGCGTATCACTTTTTTTAATATACTGTCACTTATTAAAAAGAAAACGGAAGCAATTTTCTATATCAGTCACAGACTTGATGAAATAACAAAAGTTGGTGATAAGCTCTCTATTATGGAACAGGGGAGAATTATTTCAACAAGCGATATCCGCAATATTAATGAAAAAGAAATCATAAAACTGATAACCGGCAAACATGAAATCCATCAGTATCCGAAAATATCAATCAAGCAGAACAGGGAATGTCTGCTTGATGTAAAGGGTATGCGAAGCGGTCACATTCTTAAAGATGTAAGTTTTAAACTGTATAAGCAGGAAATACTCGGAATAACCGGACTTATGGGATCAGGAAGGTCACGTCTCGGAAACTGTCTTTTTGGAATACGGCAGCCTGAAGGCGGAATAATTACCCTTAACGGAAAAATCTGCCACTTTATGCATCCGTTTGATGCCATGCTTGCAGGTATATCCCTGATACCGGAAGAAAGGCATATTAATGGAATTTTTAATCCGCTCAACATGAGCGGAAATATGACTCTGCCGAATCTTAAGCGTTTTCTTAATAACAGTATTCTGGACGAAAATATACTTCAGCAGGTAGTTAAGGATTATGTTAAAAAACTGGGAATAATACCTGCTGATCCGGAAAACGGCATACATTATTTTTCCGGAGGTAATCAGCAGAAGATTCTTCTTGCACGCTGGTTTATGAAAAGAAGTCTCATATATATCATGGATGAACCGACGCGTGGAATAGATATTGCATCCAAGATTGACGTATATAATGCAATGAATAATCTTGTCGTTAAAGGAGCTTCAGTGATTTTACTGTCTTCAGATATTGATGAAATTATCGGAATGTGTGACAGGATTCTTATTCTGTCTGACGGGAAAATTAAATCTGAGCTGCTTCAGAAAGATGCTACAAAGGAAAAAATTTATTCACTTGCAATAGATGACTGAAATGCGCAGATAATCATCCTGCTTTATTCTTTGATGAGCATATCAATCAGATCATTGATTTCATATTGACGGCTGATATTGTATTTTGCGTTAGACTGAACAAGTCCGACTTTAATGGAGCAGGCTTCTTCCGGCAGTGCCTTGAAAATATCTTCGTCGGTACGGTCGTCACCAGCGGCAAATATGAAATCGAATTTTTTCCCGTTTAAAATTTCCTTCACTGCGGTTCCCTTATCATGCCCTGACTGATTGATTTCAACAATTTTATTTCCTTCAACCATCTGCAGATCTTTATTGTGAAGAAGAAACTCTTCCAGTTCTTCTTTAAGTTCCTGTGAGCGGACAAGAGCAAAATCCGGCTCGACATTCCTGTAATGCCATACAAGTGAAGATTCTTTTTCTTCGACAAATGATCCATTGCAGCGCTCTGTGTATCTTTCAAGAAGCGGAATTACTGTTTCTTTCCAGCTGTGATCATCATTTTTTTCTGCAAGTATGTCCCATTCTCCGTGCGGATATTTTATGAAATACCCGTGTTCGGCAATAATCGTAATTTCCGGATTGCTGAAACATTTATCCAGGAATTCACGGTTCCGTCCGCTGATTATTACCACTGTGTTTTTTTTGTCTGCAGCGAGATGACTTATCTGCTTTATGACTCTGTCATCTGGAAGTGC
This sequence comes from Spirochaetota bacterium, assembly GCA_016928815.1. GTDB lineage: Bacteria > Spirochaetota > UBA4802 > UBA4802 > JAFGJZ01 > JAFGJZ01. Next base: position 5,510 of record JAFGJZ010000015.1, on the reverse strand, counting down.
TTTTTCAGGGTATTTGGTAAATGGAACAAGTGTTCCGTCATAATCCAGAAAGAATATTCTGCTTGATGCTTTTCTGTAGTTTTCTTTAATTTTTGCTTCAATACCGCTGTTCAGGATTTTAATTTCAAGCATGCTCTGCTCCTCTTTGATATATTGAAGCTGAGTCATGAAATCTTCAGCCCATGCGAAAATATCATAATTTCTGATTCTTTTTTTCATTCTTTCTATACGTTCAATTTTTTCATTCTCATTCAGTTCCAACGCCAGTTTAATTGAATCGGCCATTTCATTCGTATCGGCAGGGTTTATGATAATCGCTTCGCCAAGTTCGGCAACAGCGCCGGCAAATTCACTTAGAATAAGAACGCCTGTGTTTTTGCCCTGACAGGCTACAAATTCCTTTGCTACCAGATTTAATCCGTCCCGCAGCGGAGTTATAAGTCCCACATGGCAGATGCTGTATAAGGCAATAAGCTGTTCGAATTTCAGGGATTTATATTGATATACAATCGGCCGCCATCCCAGATGGCCGTATTTGCCGTTAATTCGGCCTACAGTTGCTTCGATTTCCTTTTTCATTTTCTGATAACGCGGTATTGTATCACGTGAAGGTACTACCACCATATTGAAAATTACTTTATTGTGCCACTGAGGATATTTTTCAAGAAATACGGCGATACCGATGAGTCTGTTTTTGATTCCTTTTGTGTAATCAAGTCTGTCGACGGAAAAAACCAGTTTGAATTTGCCGAGATGTTTCTCAATTATTTTTATTTCCTTTTTAACTTCTCCGGTGTCAAGTGCATCAGTAAAAGTATTATAATCAATGCTGATAGGAAATGAATCTGCTTTAATAATTCTTTCCGGTGTCAGAATGGTACGTATAGTATTGTCATAACCTAAAATTCTTCTTACTGTTTTTAGAAAATTCTGTGTATAGTCATTGGTATGAAAACCGACAAGATCAGCACCGAGAATACCTTTCAGCAGTTCTTCCCGCCATTTCTGATTCAGCAGTCTGAAAATTTCATAGGAAGGAAAAGGTATATGAAGAAAAAAACCGATATTTGCTTTTGGAACCTTCTTCCGTATAAGTTCCGGCAGTAACAGGAGCTGATAGTCATGTACCCAGATGAAATCGTCAGGCTGAATGAGGTTTTCAATTGCTTCGAAAAAAATATTGTTAGCCGTTTTATAAGCTTTATAGTAACTTTCCTTAAATATTGTAAACATCGGAAAATAGTGAAAAAGAGGCCAAATGGTGTCATTACAGAAACCATGATAGAAATCTTTATTTATTTCCTCCGGTATGTTTACAGGGTACAGATCAAAAGAGTCTTCTGTTTCAATCAGCTCATCGAATTCTGCTTTTGAATGATCGGAGTTTCCTACCCAGATTATCTGTGGAGATTTTTCATCCTCGGATGTAAGTTTTTCTGACAAAGACATTATTGCCGAAACCAGCCCCCCGGAATTCTGAAAAATCTCTTTCTTTCCGTTTTTACTGATAATATTAAACGGCAATCTGTTTGCGATGATGATGATTCTTTTGAAATTGTGTATGATATCTTTATTTATCATTTATACTCCTTTTATTGATAAAATAAAAAAAATCATATTCATTTTTATTATTTTGTATATATTATATAGCTGAATTTTCAAGTGTCAAGCAGGTTATTTAAGTTTTTTGTATTGCATTTATGCATGATAAGAAATTACTAAAAAAGATATTTTCATTTAAATAAAAATGTTTTGTAACTTTGATGATGTTTTCAATTTCATGTTTTGTTTTCTGTCTGTTGTATGAAGAATTTAAAGGCATCTTTAACAAAATCTATTAAAAAACATTTTGCTTTTGTATAACTATTCAAAAAATTCAAAAAATCTTTTTTGTTTACTTCATTGTCCTTATTTAATATTTTAAGTATTTTATCAAAAAAAAGAATAAAACCAACAGCAATAAGCTTGCTTAAACTGATCCGGAATCTGTTTCTATAAAAAAAATATATATCACATTGTGTATCATCAAAGTCAATTCTCATGCATTTCCATTCATCTCCGGGAGCGATTTTCTGATAATTAGTCAGCCCGGAAGAAAACACATCAAAATTAAAATTCTCATGACAACTATATAAAATCATTGAAACAAGTTTTCTTCTGCTAATGCAGTACTTTTCTGAAGTTTCTTTAAGTTTTGTCATAATTAAAAGACTGATATTTATACTTGTATGATGCATATTATCCTCCTGACTGCTGTGACCTTACACATATAACGTATAGTTCAGTAAAAAATTTAAAAGAATTTCGTAATAAACTGACATATTTTTCAAAATCTGTTTTTCAAAGTGCAGATCTAATCTGAATTGGACCTGCTGCGGATTATAAAAATATGTGTCCTGATAATTTTCCGGTTTTATAATTAGCTGTATATGAACATTTTGTTCAGATATTGACTTTTTTCAGACAAGATAGTATAGTTTAATAATAATTTGAATTCAGATAATCGCTTTTATGAATCTATTATTTATTGCATTGAGGAAAAAATGAAAAAATCAATATTTTCAGGAATTAAAGACAAGCTGGTAAAAGATGAAAAATCGGATTTAGCTAATGCTATGACGGAAATAAATGAGTATGAAAAAAAAGAAAAGCGAAAAAAATGTGAAAATGAAATTTCATCTTCAGATAAAACCCGTGGTGTCATTCAGTCTGCCAGAAAAGATGTCAGGGAAATGATAAGTCATGTTATTGAACCGGAGGAAAAAACATTAAAAAATTATGTCAGCTTTTCTTTCTGGAAAAAAAAGCGAAAACTGTATGTAGACCTTAAAATGAAGGAACATCAGGATCTGAATATTTACAGTGTACTGTATGACAGTGCCCGCCCTACAATTGAGTATTATATACTTACGGTTCTATCTTGTATTATTGCAACGACAGGACTGATTCAGGGATCAGGTGCTACTATTATCGGAGCAATGATTGTAGCGCCTTTGATGACGCCGATTCTTGCATTTTCACTTGGTGTAATCTGGGGTGATACAGGACTGATGAAAACATCACTTTCTTCGCTACTGAAAGGAGTTGTTCTTGCCGTTTTCATTTCATCTGTTATTTCATTTCTTGTTCCTTTTGCCAATTACACTCCTGAGATAATTTCAAGAACAAAACCGACACTGTTTGATATCATAGTTGCACTTACTTCCGGATTTGTCGGAGCATATGGTTATGCGAACAAACGTATAAGCAGCAGTCTTGTCGGTATTGCAATAGCAGTAGCATTAATGCCTCCTCTCTGTACAGTCGGTATCGGGATTGGAACCCTGAATTATTCTGTTGCAACAGGAGCGGCAGTACTGTTTCTTATAAATCTCATTTCCATCTCACTCGCAGGTGCAATTGTTTTCTGGGCAATGAAAATTCATCCAATTCATGCACACTCAAATGAAGTAAAAAAACGTGCGATATATCAGATTATTTTTTCTGTAATTATTTTAATCATAATTTCCATACCTGTAGGAATTTATATGTATGATGGTTATCTGCTTGCAACATCTCAGGAGAAAGTCCGAATTTCCGTTGAGTCTCAGTTACCTGATACTGAAATCATTCAGTTCAAAACTGTAAAAATCAGTAACGGATACCGGCTTGATCTGACTCTTACGGGCGATACTGTTCCTTCTGCCGTGACGATTGATCTTATTAAAAAAAATATTTATGAAAGCAGCAAAGTAATTAAAAATGTCCATTTAAGATACATGCCGAGTACAAAATTTTAGTACATTTACATATTAATGGATTTTAGGAATATATTGTTGACAGAATTATATTGAATATATTTTTTATTTTATGATAAATAATTACATTTTCACATATTCAATCATTGCGGTGACTGCATTATTTACTTTTTATGCGTTCAATAAAGAAACATTTCTCGGGAAATGTCTTTTTTCTGTAGAAGATATAATCAGACAGCATGATTATTACAGGGTTTTAAGTTCAATTTTTATTCATGCAAATATCGGACATCTGTTTTTCAATATGTTTACTTTATATGCATTCGCATCTGTTATTGAATTGAAATATGGCCTGAAAGTTACAGCTTATCTTTATTTTTACAGTGGTCTCGGTTCCGGGATTCTTTCTCTTGCCATGCATTCAAAGGAATTGGAATATAAGGCGCTGGGAGCTTCAGGTGCAGTAAGCGGAATTGTTTTTGCTTCAATATTTTTAATTCCCGGCGGAAAAATTATAGTTTTTCCTGTGCCTATCCCTCTTCCAACATGGGCATATGCGGTTCTGTTTGTATATGGTTCCATTTATGCGATGCATAGAATGAAAGGCGGAATTGCACATGACGCGCATCTCGGAGGAGCGCTGACCGGTGCGGCTGTCGCTGCCACGATTGATTATCAGGCAGTAAGTGAAAATTATTTTCTGCTCTTGATCGCAGTATTGCCGATTATTCTGTATTTTGTGTTCAACAGACAGATAGCCGGTTTTTTAAAAAAATAGAAAAATTATATGGAGTAGGGTTATGCAAAAAATTTTAAAAACATTTATTTTAATTCTGCTGGTTCTCATACCAGTTTTTGTTTCCGGTGAAGAGGCGGAAAACGGTGAACAGGAAAAACTGGTTATTAACTGGCTTAACGGTCCGAAAAAAGCTGAAATCGGAAAACTTGCTGAAATTCAGGTTCCTAAGGGATATCACTTTGCAGCAGGTGATGATACAAGAAAAATTATGGAATATTACGGTAATCAGCCTACCGACCGTGAACTCGGTTATATTGCACCGGTAACTGAGGACTGGTTCATGCTTTTTGAATTTGATGAAACAGGTTATGTAAAAGATGATGATAAGGATTCTCTTGATGCCGATGCAATTCTTAAAAGCATTGATGAAGGCAATAAGGAAGCAAATAAATGGCGTAAAGAAAACGGAATGGAACCGCTTGAGGTTACAGGATGGTACAAGGAACCTGCATATGATACTATTACCAATAATGTTGAATGGTATATGTGCTCACAATAAAAATCAAATAAACTCGAAATAATGCAATTATAATTTATTGTTTATTTTTTCAAGAATTTATATTACATTCTATATAAAAAGCAGGAATATATGAATGAAAATGTAAACATTAAGGCTATAACTAGGTTAAACGCAGTTTCCTCTTTTATTAAAAAAGCATCAGATTCATATCATGATAAAGATGAATTTATAATAAATGTAAATGTCTGTATTCAAGAATTAAGAAATGTAACATTTATTCTTCAAGGACAAAAAAAGGAAATTGAGTCATTTAGTTCTTGGTATGAAAAATGTTGGAGACCTACCTTAAAAGAAGATAAGATTTTAAATTGGTTATGTGAATCGAGGACAAAAATTGTGCATTATAGTGATTTAGAATTTTACAGTTATATTTCCATTTCAGTGCATGACACCTATCTTTCCCCTCCTATTTTTTCTGAAATTATAAATCCTTCTATATCTAATCATGAAATAG
>JAFGJZ010000190.1 GCA_016928815.1 Spirochaetota bacterium | reverse complement strand
ATATTTTACATCAATATAAACTGCAAGAATAAGTACAATACCTTTAATGATATACTGCCAGAAAATATCAACGTTTAATACGCTTAAACCGTTAAGAAGGCTGGCCATTACAAGAGAACCTACAATAGCTCCAAGAATTGTTCCTATTCCTCCTGAAAAACTTGTACCACCGATAATACATGCTGCAATTGTATCCAATTCGTAGTTATTTCCACCGCCTGTTGTACCGGCAGCAACATATCCAGTAAGAATATTCCCTGAAATACCGCAGAGGATACCCATTAAAACAAATCCGCCGAATACAGTCTTTTTAATATCAACACCGGAAAGTCTTGCAGCTTCTTCATTTCCACCGATTGCATATGTATATCGTCCGAATCTTGTATTATTAGCAAGATAATGAACTCCAACTGCAACTATTGCCAGAAGAAATACCGGATTCTGAATACCGCGGTAAAGATTCATGTAAATAACATATGCCATTACCAGAGCTGAAAAGAATCCTGCTTTAACCAGGTCAATAACAATACTATTCATTTCAAAACCGTAATCTTTTTTCTTTTTTCGGCTTTGTAACGACTGTAAAAAGATATATGCTACTACAAAAAGTCCAATTATAAAACCAATATTTTTTGGTACATAATCCTGAGCAATCCAGGTAAAAGACGGTTCAATCGGTACAATGGTTTTACCCTGAGTAATACCTAGAACTCCTCCTCTGAATATCATCATACCGCCGAGAGTTACGATAAAAGCCGGTATTTTTAAATAGGCTATCAATCCTCCCTGTATTAGACCGACAAGCAGACCTACAACTATTCCCAATATAAAAGTAATAACTGTAGAAATTATTCCGATAGTTACTATATCCATGTTAGGGAACAGTCCCGGAAGAATTTTAGGAAATGTATATGCCTGTAAAAATGCTGTTACCGCACTGACAAGACCAACGACAGATCCTACCGAAAGGTCAATATTATTTGCTACGATTATAAGAACCATACCGCATGCAAGAAATGAAATAATCGACATCTGTCTGAAAAGATTCGACATATTTCTGGCTGAAAAAAACAGACCGTTAGTAAGTGCACCGAAAATTATCCATATAAAAATCAATGCAAAAACCATTGTGTAGGTTTTTAAATCAATATTTAATTTTTTTGAAAGATTCTTCACATTTGAAGCCATCATCCCCTCCTTATTTTACGCACTAATCTGAAGACCGGTAGCGAGTTTCATTATTTTTTCCTGAGTTGCATCCTTAATGTCAAGTATACCGGAACATCTGCCCTCACACATAACCATAACTCTATCACTCATTCCAAGAACTTCTTCAAGTTCACTTGAAATCATAATGATTGCTACACCTTCTTCAGCAAGCTGATTCATGAGTTTATAAATCTCATATTTGGCTCCTACATCAATACCGCGAGTAGGGTCATCCATTATTAAAACCTTTGGATTACTCATCAGCCATTTTGAGATTACTACTTTCTGCTGGTTTCCTCCCGAAAGAGAATCAGCAGGTACATAAATACTCGGAGTCTTAATTTTCAGACTTTTTGAGTATTTGACACATTCCACATGCTCGGCATTACTGTTAATACTGAGAAAAGATGCAAACTTGTCAATGTTAGGAAGCGAAATATTCTGTTTGATCGACTGAGCCAGAATCAACCCCTGTCTTTTTCTGTCTTCAGGAACAAGACTTATTCCGTTTCGCATCGCATCTTTTGCGGAAGTTATCTCAAGTTTTTTACCGTCAAGAATGATTTCTCCGGATGTAATAGTACCGTATTCACCGAAAATAGTTGTGACAAGTTCAGTTCTGCCTGCACCCATCAATCCAGCCATTCCGAAAATTTCACCTTTTCTTATACTGAATGAAATATCGGTTAATATTTCATCATTTACATTTTCAGGATGAGAAACACAAAGATTTTTAACTTCAAAAACCGTGTTACCAGGTTTTCTTGTGTTAGCCGGAAAACGTTCTTTCATTTCACGACCAACCATCTGAGAAACTATTATATCATTTGTATAATCCTTGGTAGGACGGGTTTCAACAACACCGCCATCCCTCATTACTGTTAAAGAATCAGTAATTCTGAAGAATTCGTCCATTTTGTGACTTATATATATACAAGTAACTCCATGATTTTTCAATATTTGAAGAATTTCCATCAATTGATCAACTTCAAGTTCTGTTAATGCAGAAGTCGGCTCATCCAGTATCAGAAGTTTTGCATCTTCAGAAAGAGCTTTTGCAATTTCAACCATCTGCTGCTTTCCTACTGGAAGATCAACAATCCGCTCGGTTGTCTTTATATTTAATTTATATTTGCTAAGAATTTTTCCTGCGTTGGAATACATTTTATTCCAGTTGATTGCCCCCCCTATACGCGGCTCTCTGCCAAGAAAAATATTTTCACCGGCTGTCATGAAAGGAACAAGAGCAAGCTCCTGATAAACAATAGCAATACCTTTAGAAATCGCCTGATGAATTGATTCAGTTTTAAATATAATTTCCTCTCCGTCATATTTAACTGTACCGGAATATGATCCATGAGGATGAACACCTGAAAGTATTTTCATTAACGTGGATTTACCGGCACCGTTTTCCCCGCAGATACCGTGAATTTCTCCTCGTTTTACCCGGAAAGTAACATCATTTAAAGCCACAACTCCCGGGAATGTTTTAGTCACGTTTTCAACTTCCAGAATATAATCTGTTTTTTGAGTACTCATTTTTCCCTCCATTAAAAAATATATGAGCCGGATTAACTCCGGCTCATTTTAACATCAAGGACGAGGAGGTCTCTTGGCTGCTGGTATATCTTTGTAGACATCGTCATATTTCTGGAAGCCTGATTTAACAACTTCTTCGTAAACATTGTCTTTATCTACAGATATAACTTTAAGAAAGTTACAAGGAACTTCACCTTTTAGGTTATCATCAAGAGTGAGTTCTGAAAGTTTGTAGTTAGTAAGACCGCTAACAGTTTCTCCTTTTGCAAGAGCAATAGCCATATCAATAGCCATTGGAGTAAGCAGACGTACATCTTTCATAACTGTCATTGTAAGCTCGCCTTCAACGATACTTTTACATCCCTGATAAGTTGCATCCTGACCAGAAATAGGAACTTTTCCTGCAAGTCCCTGAGCTTTCATAGCCTGGATTGCTCCACCAGCTGTTCCGTCATTAGAAGCAACAACTGCATCAATTTTGTTTTTCTGAGCTGTAAGAATATTTTCCATAATTTTAAGCGCATTAGCAGGATCCCAGTTATCTACCCACTGGTCTGCAACAATTTTAATGTCGCCACTGTCAATTTTCGGCTTAAGAACTTCCATCTGTCCTTGTCTGAAAAGAACAGCGTTGTTATCTGTTGGGCTTCCACCAAGAAGAACAAAGTTACCTTTGTCTTTAACTTTAAGGATACCACGAGCCTGAGTTCTACCTACTTCAACATTATCAAATGAAATGTAAGCAGCTAGATTTGAGCTTTTAATCAGACGGTCATAAGCAATAACTTTAACGCCAGCTTCTTTTGCCTGATCAACTGCAGTTGCAGCAGCAGCACCATCTTCAGCGATGATAATAATTACATCAACGCCCTGAAGAACCATGTTTTCAATCTGGTCATTCTGAAGTTTTGCATCATGGTTAGCAACCTGAGATACAACTTGAGCTCCTTTTTCGTAAGCAAGTTTAGTCATTAAAGCCTGCTCAACCGGCCATCTTTCTGTCTGAAAATCAGAAAAAGAAAGACCTATTTTAACAACTCCATCATCTTTTCCGGATTTCCCGCAGCCTGTGAAAACCGAAAACACCAGCATAATCATTACAGCCGGCATTAAAATTTGTTTGATGTTTTTCATCAAAACCCTCCTGTTGTTTTTTATATTGCAATAAAGTTAAGTGAATAGTGCCCCTTTTTAAAACTCACTTTGAAAACTTTATACAATGCATAAACATTTATACTCATCTGCTATATGTATATCAAGAAAAAAATTAATTTAGTCTGCTTATTTTTAATAACCGCCCTTAAATACTGCATACATTCTTAAAATAAAAGATTAACAGCTGAAAAACTGTTTCCTGCAGTATAAACAAATTAGTACTGCAGGAAATTTCAGATAAAAATTCTTTTTAATCTTATCCGAAAATGTAATTATTAAGTATTGTTTCCAGCATTTCCTGTCTGCCGGAAGTTATTGTTGATACTTCATGTTTCAATGCATAAGCTTCAAGTTCTTTAAAACCGATTTTTTTATCAGCGATATCTTTTCCGATTCCGTTTTTATAACTGCTGTATCTGTCAGCTACGAATTTTTCAAAAACTTTATCTTCAATAATTTTTGCCGCTACTTTAAGTCCGTATGCGAATGTATCCATACCTGAAATGTAACCGTAGAAAATATCTTCAATATCAAAAGAACCGCGGCGAAGTTTTGAATCGAAATTCAGACCGCCTGTTTTGAATCCGCCGTCCAAAAGAATCTCGTACATTGCGAGAACGGCATCATAAATGTTTGTAGGAAACTGGTCAGTGTCCCATCCGAGAAGAAGATCTCCCTGGTTGGCATCCACAGAACCAAGCATTCCGTTTACTCTTGCAATACGAAGCTCATGCTGGAATGTATGTCCCGCCAAAGTCGCATGATTTGCTTCAATGTTAAGTTTGAATTTTTTGTCAAGATTATATGTTTTCAGGAAACCTATTACTGTACCTGCATCAAAGTCATACTGATGTTTTGTCGGTTCTTTCGGTTTAGGCTCAATGTAGAACTGTCCTTTAAATCCGATTTCATCTGCATAATCGCATGCAAGCTGAAGCATGGATGCCAGGTTATCAAGTTCCATTTTTACATCTGTGTTCAGAAGCGACTCATAACCTTCTCTTCCTCCCCAGAATACATATCCTTCACCGTTAAGACGCTTTGTAATTTCCATTGCCTTTTTAATCTGTGCAGCCGCATATGCGAAAACTTCTGCATGAGGACTTGTAGCCGCTCCGTGCATGAAACGGGGATTACTGAAACAGTTTGAAGTTCCCCAGAGAAGTTTAATTCCCGTACGCTTCATTTCAGCTTCTATAACATCAACAATTTTATCAAGACGACGGTTGGTTTCTTCAAGAGTATCTGCTTCAGGTGCAATATCTCTGTCATGAAAACAGAAATAAGGGACTCCAAGTTTTTCCATAAGTTCAAAAGCGGCTTTTACACGGAATTCAGCAAGTTCCATTTCATCAGTAATCTTGTCCCAAGGTCTGTCATATGTCTTGCTTCCGAATACATCAACACCGCCTCCGGTAAGTGTGTGCCAGTATGACATTCCGAAACGAAGATGATCTTTCATCTTTTTTCCCGCTACAACTTCATCCGGATTGTAGTATCTGAATGAAAGAGGATCTTTTGAATCTTTTCCTTTAAATTCAATCTTTTTTACTGCACTAAAAATATCTGCCATGAGTTTCTCCTCGTGATTTGATTTGTTTTGATTTAATAATCGTTTAATAAGTCATCATTCTGTTAAATGTTATCAATTACAAAAAGGACCGCTCCGATTATCCCGGAATTTTCCTTTAAAACTGAAAAAACAATATCTACATCCGTTTCCACATAAAAATCATTATTCTGAAAAACATTTCTTTTTATTTCTGGCAGCAGCTGATTTTCATATCTGCAGATTTCACCACCGATAATTATGATGCTTGGATCAAAAATCATGAGAAGATTTCTGATGCCATATGAAATGTTAGCTGCATACTCATCGATTATCTTTTTCATTGCATCATTTTTACTGTATGCTGAAAAAATTTCATCGAGTCCCGAGAATTCAGTTAAACCTTTTCTGGAAATCATCCGTTCAAGCGCTCGAACTGAAGCATATCGTTCCCAGCACCCCTTATTTCCGCAACTGCAATTTTCACCTTCGAAATTTATGGTAATGTGTCCGATTTCTCCAGCCCTGTGATTCTTACCATTGTATAGTTTTTTGTCAACTATAATTGCACCGCCGATACCTTCTGTAACTGAAATAAAAAATAACGGCTGATCTTCCAGCTCCATAAATTCATATTCACCGTATGCGGAACAGTTTGCTTCATTGTCCATAAACACAGGTACACCAAAAGCAAGACGCAGTTTGGATAAATCAGCGCGCTTTATTCCCATATTCGGTGCTGATTCAAGAATTGATTTTTCAACATCCACCGTACCGGGAAGACTGATACCTATTCCAAGCAGCTTATCGCCCGCATTCACTTCCTCGATGAATGAATTCAGAATTCTAATCGTACATTTTACAAGATTTGAAAGATCTAAGTCAGTATAAACCTTCTCTTTAATTATGTTGCAATCAAGATCCGCCAGAATTACTCTGCCATGATTCTCCTTAAGTTCCAGACCGATTGAATATCTTGAATCCGGAAGATACTCAAGAAGCTGAGCCTTTCTTCCTCCTGTACTTTCTCCATATCCGGATTCTTTAATGAACCCTTTTCTGATCAGTTCCTTTATGTTGCTGCTTACTGTTGTGATACTTAATCCGAGAATCTGGGAAATTTCAAGTTTAGTAATCATTCTTCGTTTTCTGATAAGTCTGAAAATTTTCTTACGGTTATTATTCCTGACTACCCGCTGATAAAAACCTTCTTTTTCCGCCAATACGTTCTCCAGAATGCAAAACACTTATAAACGACTTATTAAAGTCAATTTATTATTACTTCTTAAAAGCACTTTATTAAGTTTAAAAATTTATGTCAAGCAAAATTAAAAAATTCGACCATCGGGACGGTATTTTTTTATAATTAATATTGACAACTCCAAGGTCATTAGTATATTTGCACATATATGCAAATGTCGAGGTATCAATGAACGAATACATAAAAAAACTGAAATGCCTGGGAGATGAAACAAGAATAAGAATCCTGAAACTTCTCATCACAGTAAATAAAGAATTATGCGTATGCGAAATAGTTGATTCTCTGAAAATACAGACATATACAATATCCAAACATATTAAAGAACTTAAAAACGCAGGTATTCTGAAAGAATCACGCCGGGGTAAGTTTATTTTCTATTCACTGATCTTAAATGAAGATAATTTTTCAGAAAATGTAATAAATTTAATTAATTCCTTACCCGATGCATATTTCTCAGATGACATATTAATGATGAATAAACGTCTTTCACGGAGAGAAACAGACAGCTGTGCAACCGGATTAAGCGATAAAGGAGACGATAAGTGAATAATTTTAAAAAAGCTGCCGCCGTAGTCGGCCTGTTCACGGCATTTTATTTCATACCTTTTGACAAATCCGCGGTTTCAAACGCGGTAATGGAATCACTGCTGATGATGCAGGAATATGCACGGCTTCATGTTCTGCTCTGCCTGATACCGGCATTCTTCATCGCCGGAGCAATCAGCAATTTCATCAGCCAGGGTGCAGTCCTGAAGTACCTCGGAGCAAAAGCTAATAAAGCTCTCGCATACAGCGTTGCCTCGGTTTCAGGAGCAATACTTGCAGTATGTTCATGCACTGTACTTCCACTGTTCGGAGGAATTTACAGACGCGGAGCCGGACTCGGACCTGCGATCGCCTTTCTTTATTCAGGACCCGCAATTAACGTTCTGGCGATAATCATGACTGCACGAATTCTCGGTCCGCAGATCGGTATAGCCAGGGCTGCAGGAGCTGTAATTTTTTCGATTGTTATCGGACTTCTTATGCATTTTATCTTTATTAAGGAAGAAAAACAGCGAAACATCGATCTTGAACTCATGATTCCCGAAGAAACCCATGATGGACGAAGCCTGGGACAGACTTCCCTCTATATTTTCTCCATGGTCGGAATCCTTGTTTTCATTAACTGGGGACGCGATGCATCCATGGAAACATGGAACATGATATTCAGCTGGAAATACCATATCACCGCAGCATTCGCGCTTCTACTGGCGTTTACAATAATACGCTGGTTCAAAAAACATGAGCTGAAAACCTGGGTTGAATCAAGCTATGATTTTGCGCTTCAGATTATGCCCCTTCTGTTCGGAGGCGTACTGATTGCAGGATTCCTTCTGGGTCGTCCGGGACATGAAGGTATTATTCCTTCAAAATGGATCATCATGCTTGTCGGGGGAAACAGCATTTTCTCCAATTTTTTCGCATCAGTCGCAGGTGCATTCATGTATTTCGCCACGCTGACAGAAGTGCCTATTCTGCAGGGACTAATCGGCAGCGGCATGGGCAAAGGACCGGCTCTTGCACTTCTTCTTGCAGGTCCTGCACTATCACTGCCGAGCATGCTCGCAATAAGAAGCATGATCGGCACAAAAAAGACACTGGTTTACATTACGCTGGTCGTAATAATGTCGACTTTTACAGGAATGATTTTCGGAGCAATTGCAGAATAACATGAACAGTATTTATTTTACCTCCGCGCTGACAGCATCAGCTCTCCTGCTGTCATTCATGAGAGACAGGAAGAAAACACTTGCGGCACTCATAAAGGCCTGGAAAATGTTTTCTTCACTGCTACCCCCTTTAATGAGCATACTTATAATAATAAGCGTTACACTTGCACTGACACCGGAAAAAGTACTACTTGAACTTCTGGGAAGTGAATCCGGCTTCAAGGGGATGGCGGTTGCCGCAATAATCGGCTCGGTTTCGCTTATTCCCGGATTCATCGCATATCCAGTCAGTAAAATACTTATTTCAAACGGAGTACAATATTCCGTCATAGCCGTATTCATTACCACACTCATGATGGTGGGAATAATCACAATCCCTGTTGAGAAAAAATATTTCGGCCTCAGAGCTGCTCTTCTCAGAAATTTCATCAGTCTGATCAGTGCGCTCATCGTCGGACTGCTGATATCATTTATCTGGCGGATGATATGATTTCATTTATTAAAAAATTCAAATGGGACTTTTCAGCAATAACCGCTTTCATAATTTTCATTACATACTCACAAATAATGAATTTTCAGCCGGGCATTCAGTCACTGACGAACTTCAGAGAATTTTTTGTTGAAATGATGACAATCATTCCAATGATGTTCATACTCATCAGTCTTTTTGACGTCTGGGTGCACAGGGAAAAAATCCAGAAGCACATTGGACAGAACTCAGGGATGAGAGGAATATTCTGGGTAATACTACTAGCAATGCTCCAGGCCGGCCCGCTTTACGGTGCGTTTCCGGTAAGTTATCTGCTGTGGAAAAAAGGCGCAAGCATACGGAATATTTTTATCTACCTAGGTGCTTTTTGCACAATGAAACTGCCGATGATGTTTTTTGAGATAAGTTTTCTGGGAATTAAATTTTCATTTTTACGTACACTTTTCACACTTCCGATAGTTATTATATCGGGATATATAATTGAAGCTCTGCTCAAAAACAGGAACTTTAAAATGAGCAGTCCTGAAACAGCAAAGGAGAAATGAAATGACTATTAAAATTCTGGGCTCAGGATGCCCGAAATGCAAAAAGCTTGAAGAGAACGCGCGTACCGCTGTAGCTAACACCGGTATTAATGCGGTCATCGAGAAAGTAACGGATATGGGAAAGATCATGGACTACGGAGTGATGATGACTCCCGCGATAGTTATCGATGAGGTTGTGAAATCAACCGGTAAGCTTCTTTCACCGGAAGAAATTGCAAAGTTTTTTGTTTAATGGCACACTGCCGGTGATGTATTTGCCGGCTTGTGAAGCCTGCCCGGGCAACCGGAAGGGCTGTAACAGGGAATCTGAAGATATGAATGGAATTTAATTCTTCAAACTGTCATTCAAGTGAGGATTCCGGTTTTATTTCGCATAAGCAGACATGATTCTAAACAGTAATTTTATTAAATTTACAATTTCACATGAATTATTTTGATGATGTCATTTTTAAAATATGTTATAACTTTTGTGAATTTTACTTGCATTTACATTATACAAGTCTTATTTTAATTATATTCTGGTATCTAAGGATAACAATATGCAGAATGAAATTATTTTTTATATAGAAGATTCTCTGGATGGCGGTTTTGAGGCAAAAGCTCTCGGATTTCCTATTTTTACTGAAGCTGAAACAGTCGAAGAATTAAAAACCAACATCAGAGATGCCATACAATGTCATTTTGAAAAAAATGATCTTCCAAAAATAATTAAACTGCATTTCGTTAGAGAAGAGGCCATTGCGCTTTGAAACTTCCCCGCGATGAAAATTCTGCGGCACTTATAAAAAAACTGCTGAAACTCGGTTACCAGATTGACAGACAGACAGGCAGTCACATCAGGCTAACTACAAACGAAAACGGAAAACATTCAATAACAATTCCAAATCATAATCCAGTTAAAATCGGAACATTGAATTCAATTCTTCTTGAGATTGCAGAACATTTTAAAATTTCAAAGGATCAGTTAATAAACAAACTGTGGTAATGCCGCTTCAGTATTCTTCCTCTTCATTTGATGGTCTATCCCTGTGGTCATAATCTGCAATAGCAGATACAAAGAGCATTTAAATCTTCAAACTGTCATTCTAGTGAGGATTCCGGTTTTATTTTGAATGAATATTATTAACAAAATAGTAAAGATTCTGCACGAACAATCAGATCAGCCGGGTTTGTGGGAAATCTAAATTTCTTTTTATTTCATTGCTTCAGTATTTTTTAATTCTAATACGTGTTTTAATTCTTTGAATTGAGTATCATTTAATAGTACAGATTGCTCATTTTTCATAGCTTTATTTGAAAAATAAATCATTATCACACTGGATAATACCATAGTAGCAATTGAAATACTAATTGCAACTGATGATCGAAACAATGATTTTTTTGTTGCTTCTCTGGCTTCCTGCAATTCAATAAATTCATAATAGCGACAGTTGAAATCAGGTAACAAATAACATTTAGTATTCGCATAAATTCCTGTATAACTATTAGACTTCGTCATTGAAAAAACTGTATTTTCTATTCCTCTATACATTTTATTTGTTATAGACATAACCCGTGTTAATCTTTCGAATAGATGTTTTTGGCTATTAATGAACGATTTTCTTTCTTTTTCAAAATCAAATTTAAATTTTGCATCTTCAATACTCAACCCATTACACATAGTGCCTTGTTCAGATAATTTCAAATATCTTAAATTATCTTCTCTGTACCTTGAAATTATTTGAAAATCTTCATCAGAGATGAATCTCTCCTTATTCAGCTCTGTTAATATCTGATAAAAAGTATATCCTTCTCCATTCTCTTTAATTCCGACCTTCATGATTGCGTAATATAAATTTTTTTCATCATCAAAATCATTATTTT
>JAFGJZ010000189.1 GCA_016928815.1 Spirochaetota bacterium | reverse complement strand
TTATTTTGTCCTTTAAATTATTGATCATGTATTATATTTCGGTATTTATATATGCTTTTCTGTAATTTATTGCGGGAAATTACACTTGCTATTCTATCCATTTATACAATGTATCGTTATTTTCAGGAATTTGTTTTTCATAAAAGGAAATCATAAAATGATTTCTTTGAATTTAATACTGATTACTAATGTAATAGAATAAATGATGAGCTGGAGGTATAGTCTTGAAGTATAAATATTTTATTTTATTTTTCAGTTTAATATTTTTATTATTTTTTCCTGTGCATTTGTGGTATTATTTTGATATAACAAATCAAAGTTATAAGTTATATGAATTGCTGGAATTAATTCTCTTTATTTTGATTTCTTTTTTATTTTTAAAGAATTTGATTCTTTTCAAATATAATGATCTTTTATTTTATCTTAGTTTTATATCAATATTCTATTTAATACTCTCTTTTAAAAGTACTTTCGCTCTATCTTTTCCAACAGATGGATTAAATTATTTTTATATTTTAGAGTTATTAATTTTATTTTTAATTTTCATATTTGGTCTGTTAAAATTAAAAATTACCCCTTTTTTAAGTATCATCTGGTTGTGGCAATGGGCTTATCGACCTATTGAGAGTTTTTATAAATGTAGAATTACAAAAGAGTGGCACACCTTTTTAGGCACTGATATAGGTGAATTTTTATCATTTGCCCTTGCTATTCTATCAATTTATACAATGTATCGTTATTTTCAGGAATTTGTTTTTCATAAAAGGAATTAAACAATATATTTTTAATTCAATATTGCTAAAAAGCAAAAGTGAAGTATATCCATTAAAATTTCGTGAATACACAGATTTTTTCTATGCTTTTAAGGTTAACAAATTAGCATTTAGTAAATAATGTATTTATTGGGAGTTACAAATGAAACTTGAAGTAAGCGGTTTGCTTGATTTTAAAAATTATTTGAAATTAACGTACTACTTAATATATAAGAAAAAAGGAATTATTTTGGCGACATTAGCTTCCGTAATGACATTTATCATATATATTTATGATTTTATCAATCCCGAATCTGTAATTGAATCAGGGCAGTATGTTTTTTTTATTCTAAGTATTTTTATATTATTTGGTTTCCCGGTTCTTTTTTATTTTCAATCAAAAAATTACTATAAATCAAATTCATTTATAAATGAAAAAATAAAATACATTATCGATGAAAATGAAATTGTTGCTGTAACTGATACTAATAACTATTCAACAATATGGAATAATATTAATAAAGTTATAATACTTAAAAACTGGATTATGATTTTTACAACTAATACATCTTCATTCCCGTTGCATAAATCTTTTTTTCATGAATGGCAGTTCAATGAATTAAAAATTTTTATTAAAGAAAATTACAGATCAAAAATTAAAAAATTTTAACTGTATGTTTAATAGAACTTATTTATTAAAGGGGTTATCCTGAATGAAACAAATTTGTTTACTACTTCTCCTATTTTTAATTCCTGCTATTTTATTATCAGAACAGTTTGTAGAATTAAATTATCCTGAATATATTGCCAGGTCATATGCGGGCAGTAATAAAAATTTAATAAACTTTATTAATAGATACAATGAATGCTGTTCTTCAGGAAAAATTGATTGTGTGCGTTGCGGCGATTATGCAGCTTCCGGTTATAAGTTGGATAGATTTCTTTCAAGATGGAATACTTTAAATAATGATTACAGAGGTTCGGCAGGTGAATTTGCTTCTCTGGTGGCCGGATCAAATATTAAGATTGATGATTTCCTGGCCAAAGTTCAAAATGCGGAAAGGGAGAGTTTATTTGAAGCCGGTATTTTTTATGCTGCGTATGCAGCTTCTAATCAGGATCCGGAAATTTTCAAATTACGATATGATGAAATTTGTAAGGCTTATCCGGATTTGTATATAGCACATATATATTATGCAATATCTAAACATACTTTAGATGTTTTTATTAAAAGATATTATGAAGTAATAGATTTAAAGTAAAAAATGACAGAATCTTTATTTTTTTGTGAAGAAGAATTAAAGTCCGGTTTTTATAAATATTCCCTCATTTATCTCAACATTGAGCCTGCTGAATAATTGGCAGCACAATAATTTATCATCTGGTACCAGACAGGCGATCAACAGGCAATCGACAGGCATGGTGTCAGGCACGAGACAGGCGATTTTGCATTTTTAGGATTGACATTCCGTATTTGCGGTTAAATGTCTTCATGAATAGAAAATTTAAATTTAATCATTGGAATATGTAATGTTCGGGAAAAGAATTTTTACTTTTAAGAGTTTATTGCATGAGATGGCTGCAGTTTTCATAAACATACCTTCGTCAATAAGCGCAAGGCTGCATAAACGTATTGACCGCGTGTTTGCCGAGAAAATCCGTCTTGCCGTTACATCCGTCAACGGCTGTATTTACTGTTCATACGGACATACTAAAATTGCAATGATTGCAGGAATTCCTCAGAACGATATTGAACTTCTGCTTAAAGGTGAAATTGGGGATAACGTCAGCAGTCATGAAACTCCGGCACTTCTTTTTGCACAGCACTATGCGGAAACAGGGGGCAAACCGGATCCTTCCATGCTCATGTATTTAAATGAATTCTACGGCAGTGATGCCGCCCGCGATATTCTCGTTTATCTCAGGGAAATTCAATTCGGAAATTTAAGCGGAAATACTTTTGAAGCATTTATCAGCCGCTTAAAAAGAAATGCATCACCCGGAAGTAATGTCTGTTTTGAAGCGGCTTTTTTCATTCTTTCCTTTTCGCTTCTCGGAATGCTTCATATTCTTGTACGTCAGAAATAAACATTAAAGGACGAAAAGCGGCATGAAACTGTTTCGGTTATATAAATATGTAAAACGGACTGCATTTGTTATGGCGGTTCTGACAGGCTTCTATGTTCTGTTTATTGTTCTATTCGGGCATTTAGATGATATTACAAAGGCGGATGTCTGCGTTGTATTGGGCAATAAAGTCAATGAAGACGGAACTGTTTCAAAGCGTCTTCAGGCACGGCTGGATGAATGTCTGGAATTATATAACCTGAATTATTTCAGCACAATAATTGTAAGCGGCGGAATTGGGAAAGAAGGTTTTGATGAGGCTGAAGTCATGCGCCTGTATTTGATTTCCAAAGGTGTTGACGGTAAAAATATTATTACAGACAGCAATGGCGTCAATACACTCATGACTGCAAAGTTTACTGAAAAATATCTCCGTGAAAACGGATATCATTCCGTAATTATTGTCTCCCAGTATTTCCATATTTTAAGATCAGTCGTGATTTTCAGGAAACTTGGAATTAAAACAGTTTATCACTCAAGTCCGCATTTCTACGAGGTACGTGATCTGTTTTCCATTCTGAGAGAGATGGTTGCAGTTATTAAATATATTTTCATCTGATCATTCAACTTCCCGGAACACCGCTGAATTATTCTCACTCTTAAAGATTAAAGAAAAAGTTGAAGCACATAGATATGTTGAAAAAGTCCATAAAAGAGGCGGTATTGCAATCAGTATTTAGTACTGGAGTTATGATTACTTATAATTTATGTTAAAAACGGCCGGATCAAATACTGCCAGGAGTGCATTGAATACCCTTGCAGAAATCTGAAGAATCCTGATAAACGCTATCGTAATAAATATCACATGAGTCAGATTGAAAATCTCGAATATATCCGAAAATACGGAATCAGAAAATTTATTAAAAATGAAAAAATAAAATGGGAGTGCTCTGTTTACGGCGGTACTATTAATATGCATAAATCCGTATGTTCTGAATGCGCTAGAGTAAAGTAAACTGTTCTTAGCCGCAAAAAGAAAAATTTAAGATTTAATTATCTTAATAAATAATTGACATCAGTTTCTTTTCATTGTAATCAAGTACTGAATTTTCAGAATAATCCGGGGAGTATTGGAAATTAACGAAAAGGTAAAAATAAAAACTGTTCCGTATCTTCACAGGGATATCGTTGAGGATGATTCCATGCTGAAGGAACTTATTTATGAGAATATGCAATATGATCTTTTCTGGACTGATGACTGGTCGGTTGAATTCTACATTGAGTGTGCTTACGCAGGATTAATTTCAATTTCTAAAGATCATCATCTTCTTCCTGAAATGCAGACAGACTATGCCGTTCTTGACTGGAAAGATCTGCATGTGTCAAAACGCCTGAGATCCTCTCTTAGCATGAATTATCAACTTAAATTAAATTCGGATTATGAGGCTGTACTTGATGGAATTGAAAAACATCATGCACCGGATAACTGGCTGCAGATAGAATACCGCAGACTGCTGAACGAACTGTTCAGCAGATCAGACTGGAAATACGGTTTTGTACCGCAGTCGGTTGAACTTTATGATGGAAGCAAACTTATTGCCGGTGAAATAGGTTATGTGATCGGGAAAACATACACAAGTCTGACAGGATTTTTTCTCAGGGAAAGAGAGTATAACAATGCAGGAAAGCTACAGCTTATAATGCTTGCCCGTTATCTTGAAAAAAATAATTTTGATTTCTGGAATATGGGGCATCCCCACATGCAGTACAAAAAGGATATCGGTGCCAGAATTCTTCCAAGAAAAGAATTTCTGAAAAGATGGTTTGCTTCGAGAAATGCCGTTCTGAATGTTAATGTGCAGCTGTAATTATTATTAATTCTTCTGAAGAGACTTTAAAGGATTACTCTTTATTGATAAATGAAAAACTTATAGAAGTGTATAATGGTGTTGTAAGTTCCTTAAAAATTCACTGGTAGAAAAATGTTCCCGGTATAATATAAAAACCGCCGGAAAGGCGGTTTTTATATTATATACTGCAGTTTATCCGGGTATTTCCATAAATATCCGATTAAGGAATAAACCTGATGTCATCAATCCAAAGACTTCCTGAAGATGACTGCACTCCGTTTATTATGAACATGAATGTCGAAATTTCATTTATATTTATTTGCAGGCTGCTAAGAGGAATCTGCACTTCAGTGAAACTGGTATTGGAAGTTCCAATGGAAATATATTCGGTCTTATTTCCCGATAAGTCTGAAATTTCAAGTCTAAAGACAGCACCCGGATTTGAACTGGTCAGTTTGTATCTGAATTTCAGTGCTCCATATCCCATTACGTTTAATCCTGATGACGAAATACATATTCCGAAGTCAGCCCAATATCCAGTGAAGTTGAAATTTTTCCTGAGACTCTGTCCGCCTTCGTAATAAGTGGACGTATCTTCAGTTACGGATCCCCATGTATATGAATTTATAAATGTTCCGCTGCTGTAGATCAGCAGATCGGATGTTGCCGGTTTAATGATTTCAATTTTATTCCCGCGGTATTTTACGTTACCCTCGTTATCCGCAGCCTTGATGAAAATAAGTTTGTCGCCTTCTGTCAGGCCTGCCGGAAGATTTACTGCTGCAGAATAGGTAGTGCCGGATGTTTTTGTCATTATAACATTACTGCCTCCGCCTATGGCGGAAAGATCCGCAAATACGGATGATACACTGCCTTCATTATCTTTTACCGATGCTGAAATCGTAAAATTCAAGGATGAGGTATTTATAAAACCTGGAGGATTCATAATCACATTCTGAATAAGGGGTGCTCCGTAATCAGATGACAGGGCTTTCTTGATGAAATTTCCCCATATGGGAGTAGGCGTCAGCGGACCGTCGGGTGAAACCGAATACGGTTTTCCGTAGTATTCCAGCAGGGTCGGACGGGACGTACTGTGAAAGCTCCATGCAGCAAGAGGTATCTTCAGTTCCTGCGCAAGCTCAAAAAGATTTCCGCAGTCAGCAATAGACATGTAAGACGGGCCGTATTCGCCGATGATTACCGGCAGTACAGCCGCAGGCTGTACAACGATTTTATCGAAATCAGCGGTAGGAACATATGCATGAGTTTCATAGATTATATTTGCTCCGCCGCCTGCGGTGATGGGATGGCTGATGTAATATTCAAGTATTCTGCTGTAGTTGCGAGTTCCCTGAACAGCTATCAGATGATGAGGTGTTCCGTTCGTGTCTTCAACCGCCCTGATGGATGCGACTATTGTATTGTAAATGTCCCATAGCTGGGGATCCTGTGCTGCATCATCTCCATTCGGTTCATTGATGATTCCATAAATTACATGCGGTTTATTTTTCATTTTTTCAGCAAGTTTATTCCATACAGGTGTTGTGGCATTCGTAGGCCAGCCGCGTGCGTCTGTTGTCGGTTCTATCCACAAAGAAAGCATGACATAAACATTAGGTTTTGTTCCGATGTAATCAACTATTTCAATGATGTCTTCCAGATATTCAGGGTCATCAAGAATTCCTTTGTACTGATAAGGACCTGTTGACGGATCCGTTTCAAGGCAAAGTCTTAAAAAGTCGGCATGCCAGACATTAACAGCTTCATCAATCTGGGCCTTTACGAGTTCGACATCCGGGGGCTGATATGAGGCTTCCCAGTTTGACCTTGTATCATGGATATTGACGCCTCGGCCATGCCAGATATTTCCGTCACTGGTATAGATTTTATTTCCGCTTGTATGGAGCCAGCCGGGCTTTATCGGTTCCGGAATTGAGGTTGTATCATTTGCGGAAGATGCTTTTTCTTTTGAGGTCGAGTCGCATGCAAAAACAAGAACAGTGCTGCATAATATGAGGCTGAAAATTTTAATTTTTAATGGAAATGTTTTCATTTCAAGCTCTCCTTTAATATAATTTTTGTTATGTTCCATGGTACTCTTGTTGATTAGTTATAATTCATAAAACCGATTACTATATATGATAAACAGTTTTTTTAAATATGCCATTTGGTATGTATGTCTTCCTCTAAATGATTAATTTCCGGGCTTTAATGTATTACCCGGTTATTAGAGATAGTGATTCAGCTACTTTTTCCCCGCTTTCAATGGTTGACTTTTTGAAATTATATTTTTTTATAATACTGCCGTTTGAATCAAATATTAGTATATTTATTGAGTTTTTTTCAAATTTATATGATTTTGAAAAAAGTCCCCTGTCATCTATTAGAATAATGACGTTATGAGGCAGCTCTTTCTTAATTGCCGGAAAGATGAAATGAGGTATTCCGCTTAAGTCTGCAACACCCAGAATCTTTATATTGTTATGTCCGTGAAGATCCTTTAAAATTCTTTTAATTTTTAATCCCCATTCCTCGACATAGTCACTGCCTTTTCGGTCACACCCCAGAATGATAAAAGGCGCATTCCGGTATTCATGAGTACTGTGGATTTTTCCGAATTGATCCTCAAGTTCAAAATTAATAAGCTCCATTTTTGTTCCTGTCGTAATGACCGGAAATATTATTACAATCATGCATATGATTACGGATCTGATTAGTTTACACATTTTAATATCCTGGTTATTCAGAAATTATTGAATTAATGAATCTTATGAAATATTGTCTTTTTTCAGTCTCAGACTCGTGTTTTAAAGTTAGAATAGGCGACTTTTACTTCAGCATTAACAATACAGTAAAGTACTATACTGTATTGTTAATGCTGAAAATTTTACTTTTTCCTGCCGATACAATAAAAATAGGCATTAAGAAAATAGTCGCTCTTTCTGACCTGCTCCAGTTCTTTTTTCATTATTGAATATAATTTTATGCTGTTTTTATGACCTTCGTATGTACCTCCGTACCGTTTTGCTAAAAAAACGGTTAATGGATTAAAGAATCTTAATTTACCTTCCGCCAGCTGCATATCTCCAATTATTATTTCACCGTTTTTTTTAACATGAGAAAGTAAGTTTATGATGCTTTGTAAAAATCAGGAATAATGGACATTCCTAATGTGCACACCCCTGCATCAAATTTCCCCATTGATGCATCGTTGAAATTGGTGACATCGGCATTGATTAATTGTATGTTGGTCCATTTTTTCTTTTCAATTTTTTTCTGAGCCTGTTTTAACATGAATTCAGAAAAATCCACCCCGACTATCGATCCTTCATTACCTATTTTCTTTAAAAGATGAGGGAAATCGAGGCCTGTTCCGCAGCAGAACACCAGAACCCGGTCGCCTTTTTTTAAAGAAGACGCGCTAAATGCTTTCTTTTTCAATCTGGCAAAAAAATGCGACATTGACCTGTCATAGTGTTTTGCAACAAAACCTGAGTAAATACTTTTAACTTCATTTACTGTTTGGTTCATAGTTAACTCCTTGGGTGTATAATATAGTGCTATACTGTATAGTAAAACCGGAAAAATATAATTATTTTTTCTGATAACCGGCAATCACAAGCTCAATCCACTCGGATAAAACATTTATTATCATAACATACTGCTTAAGTATCATTTTTGCCGTGAAAGGCATATGTTCAGATATTTCTTTCTCATGAAGGGAAATACCTTCTTTTAAATAAAGGATGCTTTTTTTTAAATTAAGCAGCATTTTGTTTGCATCACTTTTTTTTAAATTATCCAGATTCCAGATAAATGAGTTAAATTCAAAGAAAAAAGGATTAATATTCCGGGAAAAATGATCCATTAATTCATAAAAATATTTCAAACCTTCTTCATTAATTGAGTAAACCGTTTTTTCAGGCAGTTCCCCGTCTCTGATTATTCTTCCGTTTAATTTTCCTGATTTATATAATCTCTTGCTCGCTTTGTAAATTGCCGGTGTGCTGATTTTCAGAAATTTATCAACCGAATTCTTTTCAACAAAAATTGTGATTTCATGAGCATTCATGTCTTTTTTGAGTAAAATTCCCAGAATTACTAAATCAATATTTGACATTATTTATATCCTTTTATACAGTATAGTGCTATATTGTATAAAAGTCAAATAATTTTACTAAATTCTGAATTTAATTTCATTTAAGCAAAAGCCGTACATTAACCGGGAATGACGGTATTTTAACAGGAATAAAATATTTCAAATGATTTAAATTTCCGGTTGTCAGTATTCAGCCGTGAGCCGGGTTAAAAAATTTTATTGCATATTCCATGGGGAGATGTTTAAATAATAATCTTTAATTAATCGGGATTTATGAAATCAGAGAGGTGAGATGGAAAATTATCTTCAAAAGACAATCTTGCTGGTTGAGGATGACGCCATAATCGGCATGGTGACCAAGGAGAATCTTGAGAAATTGAAATATGATGTAATAGTTGCAGGCAGCGGAGAGAAGGCTGTTGCGACTGTTAAGGAAAATTCATCCATAGATGTCATTCTTATGGATATTGATCTCGGTACCGGATTAAACGGAATACAGACTGCAGAACTTGTTTTTGCGGAAAGGGAAATCCCCGTCGTTTTTGTCTCGTCTCACAATGAGCGTGAGGTTATATCAATGACAGAAAAAATTACAAGCTACGGGTATATAGTAAAATCTTCAAGCTACATCGTTTATGACACGTCAATTAAAATGGCATTGAGACTTTTTAATGAAAAGACTAAAGCCCAGGAAGTTAATGCTATTCTTAATTATTCACTTGATCAGGTGAATGAGGCAATATTTATTTCCAATATGAAAGGTGATGTTATTTACTGTAATGACAAATTTGCCAGAATTATGCGCAAGGTATCCAAAAAGGAATGTCTGAAGAATATTGCCGATTATACTGTCAGTATTGACATATTTAATTCAAAAGGAAAATTTCTACAAACAGATCAATGGGTGTCATCACGGGGTCTTAGGGGTGAACGGGGTGATGATGAAATTTATTATATCAGTTCCAAATCCGCTGACAGTATTGTCGCCAAAAGTTTTTCATACAGTCCAATAAAGGACCGGGAGGGAGAGGTAGTCGGCTCATTCGTGTCTATTGACAATAAGCCTCCTGTTGCCGAAAAAGGAATAGTTGACATAATTAAGGAGTTCAAAGCAGCCAATTATTCTTGACTATTCACCGGATTAGGATAAAATATAGAAAAAGTGGTCAGGGTTTTCGGATGAAAAAGAATCGTATTTTTATCGTTGAAGATGATAAAATAGTTGCTCTTGATGTCAAAGGTGAACTCGAAGCTCAGGGTTATGAAATTGCCGGTATCTGCGGGGAGAGCGGAGAAGTAATCAAAATGATCATTGATACGCATCCGGATGTTGTGCTTATGGATGTTAATATTGACGGAGATAGTGACGGAATTGAACTCGCCGAAATCATCATGGACAGATATAACATACCGGTAATCTATGTTACGTCTTTCAGCGATGCGGAAACACTGAGAAGGACTAAAAATACCCACCCGTACGGATATATTCTTAAACCATATGAATATGTGACGGTGGTTTTTACCATTGAAATGGCGCTATCACGTCATTATTATGAAACTAAATATCATGAAAACAGCATTCTTGTGCAGACTGTTTTTAATTCCATGCTGTCGGTAGTTCTCTGCGTTGAAATTGACGGAAAGATTTCCATGTATAATGAAGCAGCACTCAGGTTTTTCTCATTAACCGGCGAGCAGCTGAGTGAAAGCATTTTTCCTGAATTTTTTGAAATGTACACAGAGGATGACAATACTCTGATAAAGGATTTTTTTAATAAGTGCATGCAGGATGAGAATTTCCGCAATACTGATATAAAAATTTCCGTGGGCGGAAAGTTTCATCTTATTTCAATGAATATTTCCCCGATACTGGCGATGGACGGGACTGTTCAGAGGTATGTAATAATTTTTACTGATATTACAGGGAAGAAAAAAGAGGAAAAAGAAAAAATTAAATCACAGAAACTTGAATCGCTTTCAATACTTGCAGGGGGTATTGCACATGATTTTAATAACCTTCTGACATCAATAATAGGGAATATTTCTCTTTTGAAAATCAGTCATAACGGTGACATAAATAACTCTGAAAACCGCTCCATGATGGAGGATATCGAAAAATCCGCAATCAGGGCTCAGCGTCTTACTCAGCAGCTTTTTACTTTTTCCAAGGGAAGTACTGCGGTGAGAAAAACTACCGACATCAAGGATCTTCTGCGCGATGTTTCAGGATTTGTTTTAAGCGGCAGTAATCTGAAATGTGTTGCTGCTATATCGGATGATCTTTACCCGGTGGAAATTGATGAAGGACAGATCAGCCAGGTTATTCAGAATCTTTTTCTGAATGCCATGCAGACGATGCCGGACGGCGGCAACATTGAATTGAAAGCTGAAAACATTAATCTGGATAAATCAAATGAATATATGCTGAATGAAGGTGATTACATTTATGTTTCAATAAAAGATCACGGCTGCGGAATTAAGCCTGACATTGTCAATAAAATTTTTGATCCCTATTTTTCTACAAAAATCGGCGGAAGCGGAATGGGACTTGCGTCCTGTCTTTCAATCATAAAAGCGCATTCCGGATATATCGGTGTGAAATCTGTTGAAAAGGAAGGTTCCGATTTCTTTTTTATTATTCCAAAATCAGGAAGTAAATTTGAACCGTCTGCCGGTAATCAGAAATTTTTAAATGCTAACGGTTACATACTTTTTCTTGATGATGAGGAAAATGTCAGATCGACTGCATCCAAAATACTCAATGCTCTTGGATTCAATCCTGTGGTTTTTGAAAAATTTGACCAGCTTTATTCAAAATACAGGGAACTTATCCTTCAGAATGAAAGGATATATGCGATTATTCTTGATTACACTCTGCCGGGAGAAAATTACATTCTTGACTCTGTTTCTGAGCTGAAAAAACTTGATGAGGAAATTAAAATTATTATTTCTTCAGGCTATACGAATGATACAGTTTTAACGGATTATGCGAAATACGGTTTCAGTGCATTTCTGTCCAAACCGTATACTGTTGAAAACCTGAGAAGCGTTCTTAAACATCTCTATTGAAATAAGTTTTATTTGCTTATCCTGCGTCCTTCTACCTTTATTTTTCCGGCTTCCGCACTGACTATATAAAAATCGTTTTCAGATTTTCTTGTGTAGTCGGAAAGATTGGATACAGGTGCATTGATAAATGTGGTATTTCCATCAGAGAATTCGAAATATAGACTTCCGTAGTTGGAGATTATTACATCACTCCTGCCATGCTGTTCCAGAATGTTTAATAGTTCAGAATTCTGATTCAGGGTCTGTAATCCCCTGAAATGCCTGTCATCGGGAGGAAGTTTCGGAATGTGATTCAGGAATATGATAAACCTTGCAAATTTATGATTATTTTTAAAGTCCGTCCGCAGCCATGAAAACTGGTTTCTGGAAATGAAATTTACCCTGGTGTCATTTGAATTCAGTACGATAAAATGTGTGTTTCCGTAGTTAAAGGAATAGTAATCAGGACCCAGTTCCTGCTCCAGCAATTGATGATTTTTATGGTATATGTCATATTCGCCTGTAACATGGAAAAATCTTGAAAAAAGGGCTGACGTATATTTTTTCTGGCTTTCTATCTGTTTTTTAATATCAAGATCATTGAGTGTTTTTTCGGCAGGTCCTGAAAAAATCATGTTTCCCATGTGAATTGTAAAACTTACTCCGCTGTTATTCACGTCTGAAATCAGCTTTGCGTATTTTTCATCCGGTTCCGAGTAGGGAGTCGGAGGAAGTGTATTTGCAATGAGGGCAAAAGAGATGTCTTCAGGTACTGGTTCCGGAGAGGTTGCACAGAAAGCCGGCATTAGCAGAATTGCGACAATGAACACGGTTTTAATTGTTTTCTTCATAATAACGCCATTTAATTAAGGGCTTTTAAATTTTCAATAAAAAAAAGCTTGAAAAAAAAAGGTCAGATGTGATGCTGACACGACCTTTCTGTCAAAATCTTGAATTTGGCAAATAATCCCATAGGAAGGAGGAAAAAAGTGACTAAACACAAGTATGAGCTCACGGTTATTTTCCGCAACAGTACAGCGGAAGAAAGCAAAAAAAACTACAAAGAAATTCTCTCAAAAAGAGAGGCAACTGTTCTTACAGAAGAGGAATGGGGGCACAAAAAACTGGCATATGCGATCGATGACCAGACAGAAGCATATTATCTGTTTAATGTAATCGAAGCGGATCCGTCAGCAGTTAAAAAAATTGAAAATGATCTGAATCTTGACAGTAATGTTCTTAGACATATGTTCATACGTCTTGAAAAGAGCGCATAGGAGAGTACCGTATGGCGAGTGATATTAACAGAGTCGTGCTGATAGGAAGGTTAGTAAAAGACCCTGATTTAAAATATACTCAGAGCGGTACATCTATTGCATCCTTCTCAATTGCCAATAACAGAACATATGTTTCCGGCGGTGAGAAAAAAGAACAGGTTTCCTATTTCAACTGTATTGCATGGGGCAAACCCGGTGAGATTATTGCGCAATACATGAAAAAAGGACAGAGAATCGGTCTTGACGGCCATCTTCAGCAGCGTTCATGGGATGATAAGGACGGGAATAAACGCTACACAGTAGAAGTTGTTGTTGAAAATTTCCAGTTTCTAACATCTCCGGCAGGTGCCGGAAACGGGGAATCATCAGGCGGAAGCTATACTGATTCTTTCTCAGGCATGAATGTTCCGGATGACGTCCCTGATTCAGGCGGAAATCCTTTTTCAGATGATGATATTCCGTTTTAATGGTTTTTAGTTTTATTTTAAGGAGAAAAAAATGTCAGAAGATATTAAAAACATTGAAGAAACAGAAGTTTCGGAAACTCCGGCTCCGGTAAAAGAGGCAGTTGAAAAAACATCCTCTGAAGACAGCTACCCGGACAGATCAAGAAGATTTGACCCGGATTCCAAGCCGCAGAGAGTACCGAGATTCAAGAAAAAAGTATGCAGATTCTGCCACAGCAAAGATGTTGCCATTGACTACAAACGGTCTGATATTCTTGAAAAATTTATTACAGACCGGGGAAAAATTCTTCCTAGAAGAATTACCGGCACATGTGCAAAGCATCAGCGTCTTGTTGCGACTGAAATTAAAAAAGCAAGAATGATTGCATTATTACCTTTTGTTGAGCTGTAAAAATGGTATTTGCGGGGTTAATGATATTGGCGGGGGCAGCCGGTTTTTTCTGTTTCCCCTATCTGATTGTGAAGTACGGTAAAAAATCTCTAAGTGTGATTATACCGTATCTCTTAATATCGTCAGCCCTTTCAATACTGAATGCGGGAAATATACCGGTTTTGTTTACCCCGGCAGTACTCGGGATTACAGGCGGATATACCTTTTTAAAGAAGAAGAATGTACAGTTTTTTATCATTACAGCTGCGCTGCTTCTTTCGTGTATAAATGTTTTTCAGCACTATTACATGATAAACGTAATGCATTTTAATCTGGACCAGGAGCTGAGAAATACGACTGAACAGTTTGTAAACAGCCAGAAACTGACAGATGATCAGAAGGCGGAAGTGTTTGAGGATATGAAATTTATTTTGGTGGTTTACAGGGATAATGTCTTTTTCTTCAGTTTTGTCTGGGCGGTTCTTTTTTCGGTTATAAGCATGTTTCTTTATAAGCTTATGTTCATGACCGTAACGACGGAAAACGTGCAGATTGAAGGAATGGAAAAATATCAGCTGAATGAATATCTCATATTTCTGTTCATAATCTTTCTTGCCGGAACTGTTCTGATAAAACCGGATGCAGTACCGGCTACACTTGATGGAAAAAAGCTGATTTTCGCAGCCCGTAACGGACTGCTTATTGTTTCTTTTCTCTATCTTCTTCAGTCACTGGGTATATTCAAGTTTTTTCTCATCAAACTGCGTATACCGGCTGCGGTGCTGCCTTTGTCGGTTTTTACGTTTCTGATTATGGGAAAAACCGTAATTGTTTTCGGATCAATTCTGCTTGCCGGAATAGGTCTGCTTGATCTCTGGGCTGATTTCAGAAAATTAAACGTAAAGCCGGACGATAATCCCGCTGACACAGGTAATTAAACATGAGTTATCATGCAGCTGCATTTCTGCATGGCAGCATTTAAAATGAATTAAGAGTTTTCTTATATTATTGTTTATATAACAGGAGAATGTTATGAAAGTTATTTTACAGAAAGACATTCAGAATCTAGGCGATGCAGGAGATGTAAAGGAAGTTGCAAACGGTTACGCCCGCAATTATCTTTTACCTCAGAAACTTGTTATTGCATATTCTGAAGCCAGTAAAGCCGCAATTGAGCATCAGAAACACCTGATAAAGGTTAAAAAAGAGAAACGTAAAAAAGTCAGTGAAAAAACTGCTGATGCACTGAAAACAGTTGAGATTAAAATTACAGCAAAGGTCGGAGAAGATGAAAAACTTTTCGGATCAATTACTTCCATGGATATAGCTAAAAAGCTTAAAGATGCAGGATTTGAGATTGATAAACGTAAAATCGTTCTTGAAGACGCGATCAGACATCTCGGAGAATTTAATGTTGAGATTAAGCTTGAAGAAGGTCTTACTGCAGCAGTTAAAGTAGTTGTAGAGAAGGAGTAATTATGAATAAGCAGCAGCTGCCGCCTCAGGATATAGATACTGAAGCATCATGTCTTGCTGCTGTTTTAATCAGCAAAGAAGCGCTGCTCAGAGTTTCCGACCAGCTTGTACCCGAGGATTTCTATCTTGAGCAGCATCAGCTTATTTATTCCGCGATAAAGGAACTTGACCGTAAAAACCGTCCCATTGACCTGATAACGGTCAAACAGGAACTGGTTAATAAAAATCAGCTTGAAAAAGTCGGCGGTGACGCTTATCTTGCCGGTCTTTATCGTACGGTTTCAACTTCAGCAAATGCTGAAAGTTATGCTCATCGTATTAAGGAGCTCTCATTAAGGCGTAAATTGATAGAAGTCAGCACACTGATAATTGAAAGCAGTTATGACCTTTCTATTGAAACTCCCGAGATGCTTGATGAAGCAGAGAAGAAGATATTCGAGGTAACAGACAAGAGAATAACGGGCGAATTTGTTCCGATTGAACAGATTGTCCAGGAAACCCTGGAACGTATAAATCTTCTTTTTCAGAACAAACGTGCAGTTACCGGTCTCGCTTCGGGTTTTTCCAGCATTGACAACATGCTTACGGGTTTTCATGAGTCTGAGCTCCTTATTCTCGCAGCCAGACCATCAATGGGCAAAACTGCCCTGGCGCTAAATTTCATGAATTCAATCGCATTGAAACAGAAAAAACCCGTTTTTTTCTTCTCACTGGAGATGCCTTCGGTTCAGCTGTTAACGCGTCTCATCTGTCTTGAAGGAATGGTCGATGCCCAGCGTCTGCGAACAGGCCACTTAAGCGTAGACGAGATGAAAACAATTGCGGCAACCGCGGAAAAATTCCAGAATGCCCCGATTGTAATTGATGATACACCGGGACTCACGATTTCGGATATACGGGCCAAAGCCAGACGCGTTGCTCAGAAAGAGTCTCTCGGCATCATAATAATAGATTATCTTCAGCTTATAAGTTCAACTTCAAGAGTTGACCGTCAGCAGCAGATCAGTGAAATTTCACGCGGACTGAAACTTCTTGCGCGTGAACTGCAGTGCCCGGTTCTGGCTCTTTCGCAGCTTTCCCGTGCTGTTGAGTCAAGAACTGACCAGATTCCGCAGCTTTCGGACTTAAGGGAATCCGGTGCAATCGAGCAGGATGCGGATGTTGTAATGTTTATCTACCGTGAAGACCGTGTAAAAAAAGATACCGAGCGGAAGGGTATTGCGGATATTATAATTGCAAAACAGAGAAACGGTCCGATAGGAAACGTTGAACTTCTGTTCTGGGATAAATTCACCAAGTTTGAGAACATTGACAGGATACACAGCTATGATGAAACCATGCCGGATAGTGAAAGATGACTGAAACGCATGGAATAATATATGTGTTTTTTGAATCATTCGGTTCATATCTTGTTTTCTTTAAAAATATAATCATTTGGACATTCAGAAAACCGTTTGATCTGAAAAATATTATGCAGCAGATGCTTGAAATCGGTTATAAGTCTCTTCCGGTCACAGGCATCACTCTGTTTTTTACAGGTATGGTTATGGCGCTTCAGATCGGACGCGCGATGGACGCTCTGATGCCCGGTTCTTCCATTTATATAGGCAGTGCGGTTACTATTTCCATGTTCAGGGAACTTTCACCTGTACTGACCGCTCTGCTGCTTGCCGGCAGGGTGGGTTCTGCAATTGCGGCGCAGATCGGTACAATGAAGGTAACCGAGCAGATTGATGCACTTGTTACTCTCAGTGCAAATCCCATACAGTATCTCGCAGTTCCGAGATTCCTGGCCTGCCTTGTGATGACTCCGGTACTTACCGTTATTACCGATGTTGTAGGAGTTCTCGGCGGCGCCTTTATCGCCTATTTCGGGCTTGGAGTGACAATTGATAAGTATCTTGAAAATATTTTTCAGTATATTACGCTTATGGATTTTGTTTCGGGAATAATGAAATCAGTTTTTTTTGGAATTGAAATTTCCGTAATAGCATGCTATCAGGGATTCGCGACCATGGGAGGTGCCGAGGGAGTCGGAAGAACGACGATTTCGGCTGTTGTTAAATCATCGATGGCAGTGCTGATCTCGGATTATTTTCTTACGTATCTTCTTGCATTTATGGGATGATTCATTTAATTTATTTACAGGTTGTACACTCGCAACGGGGGATATTTCATGCAGAATTATTTTAAAACGGGACTTATTCATTTTCTGATGTTTGCGGCTGCCTCTTTATTTCCGGTATTGTGTTCGGTTTCGGCAGTATACGCGGGGCTTAATTTTTCCACGGTTTTTGCCGCTGCTTTCGGAATAACTTTTCTGACCTCTCCGGTAATTTACGGTTCTCTCATGAAAAGGCAATATGGTTCATTTGAGGGATCCGGTTTCAGGGATTTTTATATGTACGGTCTTAAACAGTATTTTTCATACTATCTTGTAATAATTGTTGTAAATCTTATCATTTCAGCCCCTCTGTTTCTTGCCGGAATGATTGTTCTTTTTATTTCCGCCTCTAAAGCAGCTGTTTATATCTTTTTGTTATTTTCATTTACTGTTTTCATTTTTGCTTCCGGAGCAGTTATCCGCAAGTGGCTTTATTCGTCCGTGTTTGAGGATTAATGTAATTACACGCCTGTCGATTATCAGGTAACGTGCCTTTCGATTGTCAGACTATGATGCAGACTATCGTCAGGCGTTGATGCAGGCGATGATGCAGGCGATGATGCAGGCGTTGATACGGATTGCAAAATTATAATATTGAAGGAATGAAATTTTACAGGGAAGGTAAATATAAGGATGCAGCAAGGAGTTTCATTAAAGCAGTATCAGCTGATCCTGTTCATAAACCTGCCAATTATAATCTTGTCTGCATGTATGCACTTATTATTCAGCAATATTCCCCTGTATTGATGATGAGGGACAGGATTTAGTAGATAAGGCTTTTGCAGAAATATACACACAGCTTAAAACAGCCTTTAAACTTGATCCGAATGTAAAGAACAAGGCGGTAAAGAATGATGAATTCAGATATTTCATTAATGATCCGCTCTTCTGGTCGGCATTGGGTTATGATTTGTCAGACAGGCAACTGATAAAGAAACTTCTTACTGGAAATTTGTGGCATACTGATGAATGCAGTAGCACCTTTTACGGAATAATTTAAGCAGAAGATATGAATTCAGAGGAAGATCACTGATTTTAAATTCAACAGCGGAAAAACGGAGGATTATTTTCTGTTTGAAAATGACTGAACCGTACACCGGTAAAACGGCAGTCAGATACTCAGGTCCGACGACGGAGCAGATCCCTGCAGTGCGTGAATGGAATTTTTATGAGTTTATGATAATTAAATGATAATAAATACCGGGCGGTAAATCAGACGACTTCTTATGAAATTATGAACATCTCCGAAAATGCGGATGCTTGTGAAATAAAAACACGATTTTTTGATTTGAAAAAATTAATGTTAATTATTCGTTTTATTGGGTTGCCGGGGACTCGAACCCCGGACCTACTGATTAAGAGTCAGTTGCTCTACCAGTTGAGCTAGCAACCCTGAACGGAAATCTGAGGGATCAGGATTCGAACCTGAATTAATGGAGTCAGAGTCCATTGTCCTGCCGTTGAACGATCCCTCAATAGTATTTACAGGAAAATGATATTTCTGGATAAATACAAGTGTTTTTTAATACTTTATAAAAATAATTAATTCAATTTCTTGACATGTTTTATTAAACATATAATTCTATATTATCATGATATATCCGGATTTTTTGATTGTTAAAATGTTTGCCGAATATTGAATAATTATCTTAAGGCTGATATCTGATTTTCCAGGTTATCCGGAAAAGGATTTGTTTGAAATCAAGTGACTTATTATGAAATTTTAAATCTTCCTGAAAATGCGGATGTTGATGAAATAAAACATGCTTTCAGGAAATCAGCACTTAAATGGCATCCTGACAGGAACGGAAATTCCGAAGAATCTCAGGCAATGTTTATTATTATTTCCAATGCGTATAATATTCTGACAGATTCGGAAAAAAGAAATGAATATGATACTTATCTTAGAAACAGTACTTCATTTAAAAACAGGAAATTTTCTGCTGTTAATGTAAAAAAAACGGTTATTATGATTCCGGGCGATGGATCAAGAACAAATGAAGAAATTATAAACTACTTTAATTTTCTTCTGTGGGACATCGAAGATTTTTCAGGGAAGAAGGGTCATTTAAACGACTTCTCCGGAGAAATCCGGAATCTGGTCCTTCAGCGGTTAATCCAGATTCTTGCCTTTATCGAAAAATGGGTTCTTGAACCTTCGGGGTTCCCGGATTATTTTCTTGAGGCACGCAGGCTGAAGCGGGATGATTCTGCTGATTATGTTCAAAATTTAAACACAGCTTCAACTGACAATAAACATAAACCTTTTTTCAGCTTTAACGGATATTTCTATGATATCAGAAAACGTATGGATAAACTTATTGAAAATTCTGCGCGCATGAATTTATTCATGCAGATACCGGGCTGTACAGTCCGTCTTATCGACTGTATGATCGAGGCTCAGAATCTTGCAGTGCACAACCTCAGTTATCTTCTGAATCTCAATGAGAATGACATGAGTTCGTTTCCCGATTATATTTATTCCAATAAATGCTTTATGTAATTTATTTTTTAGTTTAAATTAAATCGTTAAAATAAAATTGAACACAATTTTAAAAATATATATTTTATACTTGCCATAATTCGCAGTTTATTTGATTATTATCTTCAATATTATGAAACTATTTTATCATTTGACGGAGATTATACAGATAATCCGGGGACTGGTTTAAAATGAAAATACTTTTTGACGGTGTAAAAGAATTCAGCAGCAATGATTTTAAAAGGAATAAGGAACTTTTTAAAAAACTCGGCAATTCACAGAACCCTCATACGCTTTTCATCGGCTGTTCAGACTCCAGGGTGGTTCCGGATCTGATTACCAAAAGCCTTCCCGGTGATCTTTTTGTCGTACGGAATATTGCCAACGTTGTTCCCTATTACCGCTCATCATCCGAATTTCTCTCAACTACATCGGCGATAGAATATGCAATAATCGTATTGAATGTTGAAAATATTGTTGTATGCGGACATTCAAACTGCGGGGGCTGCAGAGCGCTTTATCTTAACGATTCTGAATTAAATAAAATTCCGCATACTGCAAAATGGCTTGAACTCGTGAAAAGCGCGAAAATTAAGGCGGAACATATTGCCAGAGATGCCGGTACGGAAGATGATATTGACTGGCTGATTGAACAGGAAAATATTGTCGAGCAGATGAATAATCTGACCACATATCCCCTTGTTGAAGAGAAATACAGCAGGGGTGAACTTAACATTTACGGCTGGTATTATGAGATCGGCACCGGCACTGTATACAATTACAATTCGGTGGAAAAAATTTTTGAAAAAATCGAATAGATTTTTTCAGCGGATAATTCAAAAAAAGTTATTGATCTGTTTTAACTTATCTGCATAATAAAATCATTAAACAATTATTATGGAAAATATCACTTTATGCCGGCTGACTGGTCAGGAAAAATACTGACATGACTGATGTTTTCATTTAATTCAGTGTTAATTATCTCATTTATAATGCGTAACTTGCCTGCGTGTAACCGGAGAATTGAATTTATCAGTCATCAGAGCTGAAGTATTTCAGCATGTATCAAAATTTAAAATGAGGCGGCATGGACAGAAAACTATTATCTTTATCCGCATTAAAACTGTCAGAATATCTATGGAAAGCAGATACAGAAATTTACAGGCTTTTTCAGATTTCAAATTCAATCGATGAGGCCAGAGAAAATTTTTTCAATTATCTTAATGCCCTTGAAAGGCGCTATTTCAATACTAATTCTAAAACCCATTACAAGGATCTTCATATAATTGAAAGAAATAATGCAAAGGAATGCATCCGTGTACTCCGCAATGTCTTAAGAACCGAGAATGAAATGATCTGCGGATTTTCATCGCTGAAAAAACTTTATAACATCGCCATCTTCGGAGAGGAGGCACTTAAAGACGTATCATGCGGTTTTCTGATGGAGTTTATTATGCTTTTCAGGGGAATAAACGGTAAATCAGGTTTATATCATGATATTTTTTTATTGCCCGCTGATAATAAAATTGCCTCAATTCTGCGCTCAAAGAAACTTGATTCCTATTCGAGAAAAATTGATTCATTCATGTTGAAGTACAGAAAGGGAACCGATCCCGAGGCTGTTAAAAAACATAAATTAATGAAAAATAAAATCTTAAAATATTTCAAGTCTGATGTCAGTGACTGGAATGATTACAGATGGCATCTGAAGCATATTATCAGAGATGCCGGTACACTTGCAGATCTTGTAAAACTGGAAAAAGATGAGCTGGACGGAATCAATTCAGCACTGAAAACCGGTGTTCCTTTTGAAATTACTCCATATTACCTTTCCCTTTTTAATGAAAATAAGCGGCAGAAGGATGACAGAGCTGTACGGGCGCAGGTTCTTCCGAGTGAGACATACTGTGAAAAGGTCAGTGAAAATAAAAAACTTCACGTTGACATGGATTTTATGGGAGAAAGATCCACCAGTCCGATAGATGCCATAACCAGACGCTATCCTAAAATACTGATAATAAAACCGGTTGATGTGTGCCCGCAGATATGCGTGTACTGTCAGCGCAACTGGGAAATAAAGCCCATTTCGGAAAAACACGTCAGCAGAACCAGGATAAAAAAGGCGCTGGACTGGATAAGGAAAAATAAGAGCATTTCGGAAGTTCTGGTAACAGGCGGCGATCCGCTGATTCTTGATGACGGTTATATTGATTTTCTGCTTAATGAATTATCCGGAATAAGGCATATTGAAAGAATACGTATAGGGACAAGAACTCCGGTAACTCTGCCGTTCCGGATTACTGAAGATTTAATAAGTATTATCAAAAAATATCATGACCTGGGCAGGCGCGAAATATGCATCATGACACATTTTGAACATATTTCCGAAATTACTTCAGATGCGGTAGAAGCCGTAAAAAGATTCAGAAACGCCGGCATAAGCGTTTATAATCAGCAGGTGTTTACGTATTATAACAGCTTTAAATATGAGACGTCTGCTTTGCGCAGAGGATTGAAGGTTTCAGGTGTTGATCCGTATTATACCTTTATTACAAAAGGTAAATCGGAAACTATGGATTTCCGGGTTCCAATATCAAGAATTGAACAGGAGAGAAAAGAAGAAGCAAGATTTCTTCCGGGACTTGTCAGAACGGATGAACCTGTTTTTAATGTTCCTAAGCTCGGGAAATCCCATCTCCGGGCATGGCAGGATCATGAACTGATTTCCATTCTTCGCACCGGAGAACGTGTCTATAGATTTTATTCCTGGGAATCGAAAGTCACTCTGATTAATGATTACATATATACGGATGTATCAATTTACGATTACCTTAAAAGACTTGCTTCTGACGGTGAAAATCCGAATGAATACAGATCAATATGGTATTATTTCTGAATATGAAAATCAGGAAAATTTTGTTGTCACTGTCCGCAGTTCTGCTGGTTTTTGCAGTGCTGGTTTTTTTAATTAATAAAGGTTTAATTAGCATGAATCATCCTTCCGGAAAAAAATATCCGGTTAAAGGAATAGACATATCGCATCATCAGAAGAACATTGACTGGACGGAGTTAAAGAAAAATAATCTGAAATTTGTTTTTATTAAAGCCACTGAAGGAACTGATTTTACTGATCATAAATACGAAGAGTATGTCAGGAATGTATCTGAATTGGGAATAGCAGCAGGGGCATATCATTTTTTCTCGCTGAAAACTTCCGGTAAAATGCAGGCTGAAAATTTCATTAGGGTTGTAAATGAAAAAGATATCAGTCTTCCTCCTGTCATTGATCTTGAATTCGGAGGTAATTCATCCTACCGTCCTTCGGTCGAAGAATTTGAGAAAGAACTGAATGATTACATATCTGTTCTGAACGCTCATTTCAGAAAAAAACCTCTGTTATATGTAACTTATGAGTTTTATGATTATTACATGTCTTCAATAAAGATCAATTCGGAATATTCAATCTGGATAAGAAATGTTTTCTATGAACCCGGAAATGCTGATGGAATTGACTGGACGTTCTGGCAGTACAACAGCAGGGGCATGGTCGACGGAATTGAAGGACCTGTTGATCTGAATGTCTACAGGTATGATGAGGAAAGTTTTTACAGACTGATAAAATAGAATTTCCGTATCAGGCAGGTTAGGGATTTACATCCTTATTTTATTTCTTGCCAAGTAAGGAACATGTAATATAATAATATTATCCCCCTTAGTGGAGCGGAATTTTATGGATCATGAACTTGATATTCTGATGCCGTATGATATTGAAAAGGCTGTAAATTCGTCAATTGCAGTCATAGCAGTCCGTCCTGAAACGAATAAAATTGATTATGAATCTGTAATAATTCAGGCTGTTAAGGAATACGGTAATCCGGTTTATATGGCGAATCTGAACGGAGTACTGTTGAAACATAAGGCTGTTGTGATAGGACATTATACATGTCAGTTTCAATTTGCTGCAGAGGCAAAATATGGAATGCGCGGTTATCCTGAAATGATAGAGGCATTTGAGAAAAAGTTCAAACATGATTTTAATTCTGCAAAAATAATCGGATCTCTTGAAGCTGTAAAAAATTATCAGGATGAGATAGGATTATCTTCAGAAGAACTGTTTGATCTTATGGTTCCGTATGAGGATTTTCTTGAAATGTACGGTCACACGGTTAAAAAGTACAGGGATTTTTTTATAGTTGATTATGATATTCCCGCAATTCTCAGGCGTTATTCCGACAGTACAAACATTCTGATTGTTGCCATTGCGATGAACGATGCCGGGATGCAGTTAAATACTTTAAACCGTGCCATTTATGAAAACTTCTGTGCAAACGGAGTGATAAAAATTATCGATTCCGCCAAGCGTGTAAATATGAGATGGTTTGATCAGGTGCGCCGCACATATCATATTTCACATAATCACATTGAAGCCATGTTTGATCTGAAGGATTATGTTTTCACAGAAGACAAGAACAGTATCGGATTTTCTGATACACCGCTGGGGAGAAAAATTTTTGAATCTTCCGGAATGAGTAAACAGGAATTTGAAAAGAAAATACTCAATTTCAAGAATAATCCGCTGCAGTATGTCACAAGCGGCGGAGTAAAGAGACTTGCATATCTTATCAATGAAGGCGTGAAATTCAATAATGATGGAATTGAGGAGCTGAGTATCGCCGAATGCTGCGATCTGTTAAGCAGCATAGAATATTGAAATGCCGTAATGCAAAGTCCGGTCAGGAAAAATTTAAGCAGCCTATTTCGGAAACTAAAATATTCATTTTGATATTCCGCTCCGTATTTATTAAATCAGGATTTTAACCGCTTTTATTTTTTCGGTTTTACCTTTCAGCTGAAGAGGTTCCATTTTCTGGTGTTTGTATTTTCCTTTAGCTTTTTTAAACATTTCTTCCGATACTATTATTTCTCCGGGAGCTGCAGCATGGCAAAGCCTGGAAGTAAGGTTAACGGCATCACCGACGCAGGCAAAATCCATGCGCTGTTTTGATCCTACATTTCCGGCCACTACATCACCGGAATGCAGACCGATGCCGACTTCAAATACCGGGAGTTTGTTCCGGCTGCGTTCCCTGTTGATTTCTTTGATGGCTGTCATGATTTTCACGGCAGTACGTATTGCGGTGTCGTTTTTTCTTGAATCTGAAAAATGCGCCATGATTTCATCACCGACATAATCATTAATATCGCCCCTGGCTCTGTGAATGATTTCCGACTGCAGTTCGAGATAGAAATTCAGTACCTCAATTACCTTTTCAGGTTCGTTTTTTTCAGAGAAAGATGTGAAACCTCTGACATCGCTGAACATGAATGCAAGATTTTTTCTGTATGTCGCACCGAGTGAGATTGTATTGTCAGCATTTTTTCTTATCATATTAACAGCGCTTGAAGACAGGAATTTTTCAAGTTTATATTTTACAATGATTTCATCGAGCATGTGATTGAATACGTCTCCAAGCCTTCCGATTTCATCATTTGTTTCAATTTCAATTTTTGTTTCAAGGTTTCCATTACTGACCGACACCGCCCAGTTTTCAAGAAGCTTGAGATTCCGGATAGTATAATTCAGCATGAAAAGAAAAAGCAGAATACTGAAACCTATTGCACACAGTGCAAGAATTGATATGGTGCCGATGTTCTGAAACCTGTATTTTTTACGCATGTCTTCATTGAATACAATTGCGATGGCGCCCAGTCTTCTTGTAGATTCAACTGCAGCCGCGAATTCCGATAGATTCGTAATGATTTCATCATGAACGTCTTTCGCATTAGACGGTCTGTCCTTCTCGTAATAATTTAATTTTTCCTGTTTCTTTTTAATCAGCCATGAGTCTGTCCACAATTTTCTTTTATCCCTGTTTATTCTTTTTTCCCGTGTTTTCATTATTTCGGAAAAAAGTTTCATAAACAGAAAATCAATGTCGCCTGCTTTTTTAATCTCCTGTTTTGCCTGCGGAGTGCCTGTTTTGCCGCTGTAGGCAGGATCAAATTCTTCGCCGAGCAGTGATTTGTATTTACTGAATAATCGGGCATATATCTGTTTTTTTTCCTTTTCGGAAGTTTTTGAATCATGATATTTCATGTAGTTTTCATTGAAAGATGAAAGTATTTCCACTGTAATTCCGGTTTTAAGAAAAATTGGAATTGTGAACGCGTAGTTGTTCCGGTATTCTTTTCCGCCTTTATCCTGATCGTTATATGCATCCCTGTATTTTTCATGGAGAATTGTGTCTTCATCCTGTTCCAGAACTTTTTTAATATAAAAGGGGATGTCTTTTCTTTTGTAATCGTAATTAAACGTACTGAATTTTACGTTACCTTTCTCATCAGTCAGAATTATTTTAATGATGTCTTCATTATATGATTTAAAACTGCCGGCTTCTTTTTTGATGAAATCAAGTTTCATTTTCAGTTCTTCACTTGAAGTTTCAATGTCATTATCAAGATAGAATTCGGAAGGATTATGAAGAATCTTGGTCAGGGTTTCCGCTTTAATTTCCATTTCTTTTTTCAGGGTGGAAGTCTGGAAAAAGAAAAGTACAAGAGTGAAAACCGAAATTATGAATATAATCACAAGAGTCAGTAATCCGAGAGCTCTGCTTCGAAGGCCGAAATAAACTTTCCTGACAGGTCCTTCGGGCTGTTTAAAAAACCACATAATATGATGCTCCTTGTTTTTTGATAAGAATGGCGGATTGTTTAATTTGATGCGGAAAGCAATCCGTTTAGCATAATTCCGATATGTTTTTTTTCAAGTATTATTTTAATTTGCTGTCG
Source organism: Spirochaetota bacterium (assembly GCA_016928815.1). Taxonomy (GTDB): domain Bacteria; phylum Spirochaetota; class UBA4802; order UBA4802; family JAFGJZ01; genus JAFGJZ01. The sequence continues at coordinate 13,580 of JAFGJZ010000189.1, read as the reverse complement.
GGTTTTATTCTTAAACCGGAATAATATGAAAGAGAAATCATGAATCCTCTGCATCCAGATACCTGACGCCTCTATGATTCATCAGTATATGGGTCTGCATTAAAGCCGGAATTATTTATAAACCGGAAAATCATAATTGTATTTTTTGAAAATTTCCCTGAATTTCCTGTCATTTTTCAGCTTTTTCACTCTTTTGTCATATAAATCCGACAGATGTTTTCCTCGTGCGTTATTGGAAAATTTAAGGTAGATATCAACAGAGTATATGTCCCTGAATTCAAAAAGATTTTTCTGTTCCGGATGTTTTCTAAAATAATAGCTGATATCAATTTTAGCATCAATGTAAAAATCGCTGCGGTCTGCAAGGATTGCTTTTACGGCAGCCTCTCTGTTGTCTATTTCGAACCAGGTTACTTTTTCACCGAGCGTTTTCTGATAGTTGTAGCCGGTGAGCCATATGCATTTCCTGTTCTGTAAGGATGACTTACCCAGCCATTGTATTTTATTTTTTTTGAATATGGTGCTGGTTATTTCATTAAGAAAAATCTGGTCAGGGTAAATGAAGTTATTTGTTTCAGTTTTTATATCTCCCGGCATTACATCACTTTCACCTGTTTTAACCATGTATTCAGCCCGCGGCCATGGAACAATGGCGTATTCAACAGTAAATCCTTCAGGTTCAAAAACAGCTTTGATAATTTCAAAATAGAGACCTGTTCCGTTACCGTTGGTCTGATTAACCCATTCGGGTGTTGCTACTTTCAATGAATTCTTTCCCGCATTAATGGATAAAGGGATAAACAGCAGGAAAACTATGTACAATTTCTTCATATCTTATCATCCCGGAACTGAATTTAACCATATAATACTTTTTAATATTCAGTAAAAAGTTTCCAATAATTTAACCAATAATCCGGAAATTGTCAATTAATTACATAGGATAAATGAAAATAACGTACATGCAGAATTAATTAAAATCTGAATTTTACCTTGATAAAATGCGCACTGTTTATAAAATATGCATAAATATATTGATACGGGGATTTTATGCCTGCTTCCTTTAAAAAAGATTTTATGTACTATAAATTCTGCCTATACGGTTTTTTAAAAAATCTTAATTTTTTTGAACCGTTTCTGCTGCTGTTTTTTGTAGAAAAGGGTTTTACTTTTCTTCAGATCGGCACCCTTTACGCAATTCAGTCAATTTCCACCAATATTCTTGAAATACCTACGGGCATCATGGCCGATGCAATCGGAAGAAGAAGGACGATGATTTATTCAATGCTGTCCTACCTCGGCGCATTTGTGGTATATTATTTTTCATCTACATTTCTGCTTTTTGCCTTTGCTGCAGTCTGCATGGCTTTCGGGGATGCTTTCAGAACAGGTACGCATAAAGCGATGATTTTTGAATATCTGAAGATAAAGGACTGGAAAGATCAGAAGGTTTATTATTACGGGAATACACGTTCGTGGTCTCAGATGGGATCAGCCTTGTCCGCATTGATTGCCGGAGCGATCGTATTTTACAGCGGATCATATAAGTATGTTTTTCTCGCTTCAATAATTCCCTACCTGCTGGATCTTATTTTACTGCTCAGCTATCCTGCGGAGCTTGACGGCGATCTGAAGGAATTTTCGGCGGGGAAAGTGTTTGTGAATTTTAAAAATGTCATTATTGAGTTTATTGAATCATTTAAAAATAAAAACATGCTGAGAGCCATAATAAATTCTTCATCATACAGCGGATACTTTGATGCGGTTAAGGATTATCTTCAGCCGGTTCTGAAAAGTTTCGCGCTTTCAATCCCTTTTGCTTTTGCGGTAAATGAAAAGCAGAGAAGTGCGGTTATAATCGCAGTCGTGTTTTTCCTTCTTAATGTACTTACATCATTCGCATCAAAAAGTGCGGGACATTTTCATGAAAAATTCAGGAATATCTTCAGGCCTATGAATGTTACTCTTGCGGCCGGTCTTCTTCTCGGGGCGGCTGCCGGTTTTTCAAATGCAGGGGGTCTGAATTCCGTTTCAATTATTTTTTTCATATTTCTTTATCTGATTCATAACATACGCAGACCTCTGGGAGAGGCATATATTACTGATTCAATGCAGAATGATATTCTTGCGACAGCTTTATCTACTGAATCACAGGTAACTACTCTTATTACTGCGCTGACGGCACCGGTAATAGGTTTTATTGCGGATATGTGGGGAATCGGGAACGCAATAGCGGTTGTTTCTCTTGTTTACTTTTTTCTTATGCCTTTATACTATGCCCGGCATGCGAATTGAAATCATTCTGTTCTTGACATCCAGGAATTAAAAGTCAAATATAGCAGGATGATCTGACATACTGCAGAAAAATTTATTTACAGGTAATTCTAAAATGAAAAAATTTATTTCCAGATATTCAAATTTTAAAAAAAATACAAAAGAGAAATTTTATCCTGCTTCACCCTTATTAATGCTGCTTTTTCTCATTATATACCTGTTTTCATGGAATCTTTCATTTTTTATTATTGCTGCCGGAGTAATTTTCGGTGAAATAATATCCGGTACCATGATATTGTTCTGTGTTTATATTCTTGCGTCAATAATTACCGTAATGATTATGTCTGTTGTTTTTTATTCCGTATCAGTTTCATGGATACGGAAAACAGCAGGCTGGATATTTCTGCTTCTTTTTGCATGTACCGGCATAATAAGGATGATTGACTGGGGTGCAATCTACTATGATAACCAGCATATTGATTCGGAATTCTGGTTTCATGCTTTCTATGTCGATGGAACGGCATTTCTTTTTACCAAAGTTTCAGTCATTCTGATGCTTGTATTTATATTTTCACTGATTGTTTTTAAAAAATTATCCGGTTTACTTTCATATTACTGTGAAAAGATAAAAAATGGGGAAGCATCAGTTCCAGGTTATTCGGGTAAAAAAACTAATTTGGTTTTTTCCGGAATTCTATCTGCTTCGATTATACTGTTCGCACTTTTTTCTTCGCGAATTCCGCAGAATATTACTGATCAGGGAAGCAGGCTTTACCTCGGTTCTCCCGTATATCATTTCAGTGTTTCGCTTTACGAATATTTTTTTCAGGGAACTAAAAAAAATGTCGAAACTCTTCCTGAAACGGTTATTGCCAAACTTGAAAAAGCAGGCATTAAGCCGGGTGCCTATAATCCTGATTATCCATTAATGAGGGAAAGTATTTATATCGACAAAAAAAACAAGTCGGATAAAAAACCGGTTCTAAATGAAAAAACAAACGTAATAATTATTTTTGAGGAATCTCTTTCGCAATTTTACTTGGAAGAGAACGAGCTCGGTTACGCAGGTCTTACACCGAATCTTCATGAAGCAATATCCAGGGGAATTTACTTTAAAAACATGTATGAATCCATTTTTCCGACAATTCGCGGCATGATTGCAACGCTGGGATCAAGTCTTTATGTTCCTGCAAAATCAAACGGAATTCAGACCGGAAGCAAAACTCAGAAGGCATGGCTTCCAATTTTCTGCAGATTTTCATTTCTAAGCGACATACTTAAAGATTATGGATATACATCTGTACATGTTCAGGGAGGCAGCGGAACATTCGTAGGAATGAGTTCGGCTTTTACAAAAAATCAGAATTATTCGAAATTTTATGCACAGGAAAGTCTGGAGCTGCTGAAATATTCCGGAACTGATAATTATAATGCCGCAAACTGGGGATACTGGGATGAAGATGTTTTCGGATTCAGTGTTGATCTGTTAAAGAATAAAAAGATAAAAGAGCCGTTTCTGCTGTCGATATCAACTCTTGATCTGCATCCGCCGTTTGTTCCCAAGGTAACAACTCCGGCTGCAAAGGGGAAAGCTCTGTTAAATACACTTTATTCGACTGATCAGGCATTTGGAATATTATGGGATTATTACAAGAATTCTGATTTAAAGAACAATACGGTTATTATCGTGGTGGCCGATCATGCAATGGGCGGCGGAGATGAATTTCTTGAACTTCGCAGAGAGTCGCTAACCAGGCAGAATAAACTGAATTCTGAAAATCTGATGGATGATTTCATCACATGCTTTATGGTGCTTCCCGGAAACAAATCATACGAGGGAACGGAGGTTGATACATTCTGTTCCAATCTTGATATTGCACCGACATTACTGGACATGATGAATATTGATGTACCTAATTCATTTCTCGGAATGTCTGTTTTTGCCGACAGGATTAATTTTCCGAATCTGGTTATTGCGGAATATAAACTTCGAAGCGCTGTAGTCCAGGAGAGACTGACTGAAGCACAGAAGAAAATCATTAATGAATATTCTTTTACAAATGAGGAACAGGATAAATTCCGTTCATATATGGAAAATCTTGCAATGAAACGCATGATTTATCCGGATGAAAAAAAATAATACTCAGGAGTTAATATGATAAGACATGTTGTTATGTGGAGTCTCAAGGATAAGAATACAGCCGGTGAGGTTAAAACGCGTCTTCTGACAATGCCGGAGCATATACCACAGATTAAGAAGATAGAGGTAAAAACGAATATTGATTCATCGTCAACAACTCATGATATTATTCTGATTACATTTCATGATACAGAAGAGGAGCTTTACGGTTATCAGAATCATGAATATCATCAGGAAATAAAAAAGTTTATTCCTCAGTACTGTACCAACAGAGCCTGCATTGATTTTTATGATTGAGACGGGAAGTGCAATATTTTAAAGTTTTTTAACAAAACCATTGACATATTAAACGGAATCTGACAGAAAAAGAACAGGTTGCAGATTAGGAATATTATTTTAACGGCGGAAGGTTATGGCAAAAATAAACTTAAAGCAGAAAAAGAATGATTTCATTGATTTACTTAAGAAGGAAAATATCGATTCAAACGTTATTGATGCTTTTAATGAAGTTGATCAGAGAATGTTTTTTGATTCTATGTTTGAAGATAAGTTTTATGAAAGGAATATTCCTATCGGTTACGGAGAATATAGTGACGATTTTTTACTGCTTGCCCGCATGATTCACCACATGAAAATTGACCCCAATGACCGTATTCTTGAGGTTGGAACCGGATCAGGATATTCTACTGCGGTGCTTTCGCTTTTATGCCGTGAAGTTCTGACTTCTGAATTTTTTGAAGAACTTGCTGCTACTGCGAAAGAACGGTTATACAGTCATGGTTTTGCCAACATAAGGTTTTACGCCGGTGACGCGACTGAGGATGATAATCCTTTCGGTGTCGTTGAAAAGGCTATCATGCATGCTGCATGCAAAAGACGTCCTATCGTTATACTTTCAAACGTCAGGGAAAAGGGGACTCTCATTTATCCGATGGGACCTGAGTTTTCGCAGCAGATTATTTCAGTAATAAATATGCCGAATTCCGAAACAGGTGAAAACTTTACAACTTCATATCATGAACATGGAGTATTTTCAAAGATAAAAGGTTTTTACGGATATGATAATCTTGTTGTACCTGAAATTTTTGAAGATTTTGATGACGGAAGTGATGAGAAAACGGAAAATACCGCAGTATCAAAAAAAGGTTAGGCTTTCTCCTGAATTGCGGAATCTTTGTAGCAATACGGGCATCCGTGAATCAGTATTTTTTTTACACCAGCAGTTTCAACATGGGTTGCATAAAGCGGTTCATCTCTTATGAGTATTCTTGAACAGAGAGGGCATCTCCTCCCCGGAATGAATTTTTTTTCCTCCGGTGATAGATCTTTTATCTGAGCGTCACCCGTCTGATTCAGCGACGGTACTTTTTTTTCAATTTCCACTTCGCAGTTCGTAAGTTTCTGAATTCCCTGTTTGGCTGAATCAAGGGTGTTTATGAAATATAAAAATACCGCTACGGCAATAATAAAACCGGCAAATGTCATCAGCATTGAAATCATTTTTTTTTCCTTACAAGAAAGTTTATCATAATTGTGGTATCGTCATACATTTCATAGGTATAGTCACTGAAAATATCAATTATTTCAAGCCCCGCTTTTTTTATGAATTTTTTCATTTCATCCGGGTGGTATATTTTCTGAATATGATTTTCCGTAAATACTTCACCGGCCTTATCATTAAAGCTTAATGTCGAGGTAATCAGTCTTTTCCTTTTATTATATGTATTAATCCATGTAATATCATTGTGTTTATTTGTGTATTGAGAAGCCTTATTGTTGAAGTATCTGTAAATGTTATATTCCGTAGTAATGTCAAAAAGAAATACTGAGTTTTCATGCATGATATCCTTAACATTCCGTAATGCTTTTATTACATCTTTTTTTGAGGTCAGATAGTTGATTGTGTCATGTACGCAGAAGATGAAATCAAATTTTTTTTTCAGATAAAATTTTCTAATATCACCCTGGAAAATTCTGTAATTGCCGAAAGCACGTTTAGAGGCTTTTAACAGCATTTCATGTGAAATGTCCATCCCGTAAACGGGAATGCTGTCAGCGGCGAACTTGGCTCCGAATTTTCCCGTCCCAGTACCGATTTCAAGAATGTATTCGGGACTGGCACAGTATACGTGAGCTATTTTTTTTATATACTCATACCATTCAGTGTAATCGACATGCCTGAGCAGATAATCATAATGATCAGCCATTTTTTCATAAGGTTTTATTGTTTTATTTTCTTTCCCGCTCAATTCTCACTCCGACTGCAGTTGGTATAGTAATTTATTCGGATTTTTTTTTCTGTGCATGAAGTTTTTCCGGTAAATAAAAAATTTTTATGCGGTATTCAGCCAAGAAGTCTTATTCTGGTAAAAGTGGAATTCAGTGTATCTTTTTTCAGAACAGTTCTGTTGTAAATACGTGTTTTGTTTCTGAATACCAGGTTTTCCTTGTCTGACGAGTAGTTGAAAAACTTGCTGCCGCTTTTTTCTCCAAACCAGTGAATCAGTGAAATTTCCCCGTTTTCTATTTCTATTCCTGTAAATCCCCTGTTTCCTATAGCATATCCGGAATTGAAAATGCATGGAATTGTGAGTTTTGTATTATATAATGTACTGTTAATAGCCGGATATTCCGGATTTTCGGTTTCATCCAGTTTTTTCTTCAGAAAATTTATCTGAGACTGAAGTGATTTCCTAATTTCTTCATCTGCCGTATTAATATATTCTGAAATAAGTCTTTCAATTGAGAATTTGAGCATTTCACCGTCAGAAAGACTTTCAAATAACGGTCTGTGGGTATGACCGATTATTGAAATAATTTTTTTATTAACGGAAAAATCATAAACACACTGTTCAATTTTATGCTTTTTGGAATTATCGAGGGACCGCGTAAAGTTTTTTATTCCCAGCGGATGAAGCGCTGTTTTTAAAAGAATTTCTATTAAAGTATTCCGGAAATCCCTGTAGCTTGAAACCTGATGCCCGTGAAATACCAGAATATCGTTATCCTGATAGACAAATTTTATGCCGTCATAAAGCAGAGGATATTTTTCAGGGAGTTTCATTTTCCTGAGCTTAATATCATGATTGCCGATTGTTTTCAGAAGTCTTCCGTTCTGATTGAATAAGCTGAAAATCTGATAGAGATCACGCCATTTGGAATAAATTTTTCTGAAAGATACGCGCTGGAGTTCTTCAATGTCGCCGTTTAAAACGAGAAAATAATCGTTTTTGTTGTAATAGTTTAGAAGAGCGTACATGAACATTTCGGAGTTGTGCCTGAAGTCATCTCTTGCTTTTCTGTTTCCGAGATGGAGATCGCTGAAAATGACAATTTTATCAGAATTGGAAATCTGTTTAACCGGAACAGTGCAGAAAAGATCTTCGAGCGCTTTCATTTATATAACTAAATAAGTCCTTCCAGATCAAGTTTGTTGAAATCATGGATGAGACTGTCCTCGGCTTCGCCGGAATCAGGTTCATGAGCAGGCAGTCTGTCAGGCTGCTGATTTTTAAGATTTTCAGGATAATATTCTTCCGCTTCGCTAACATCCTGTCTTTTGTATTCTTTCCATCTTTCATAAATCTGAAGACAGTCATATTTCAGGGTTCTGCGTCTTTTTACGTCGAGATTGAGTTTTGGAAAAAAATGGCTGATAAAATCAAGTATATATGCGTCTCTTTCCGTTTCATTAAGAGTTTTCAGCTGATGAAGGGTTAATCCGTTTTTCTTATACATCTCTTCAATTGTAATCCGTAGTTTGCCGCGGATTATTCCTTCAGAGGTGCGGAGAATCAATGCAATGTGTCTTGCAATGGCGCCTATCAGAATTTCCTGATCTTTATATCCGAAATTTGGTTTATCGTCCATTTATTGTTAAAATCCTTATATAATTTAACTGAATGCTGAATTTATTTTATATGACTATAATATTCCAGTACAGCCTGAATTCAAGAAAAATTAGCATTAATTTCAGAATGATTTATTTTAATTTACATTCCGGAATTCAATATCTGATGAATGTAATTTCCTGATCAGTCTTTTTTTTCTTATTTCAAAGTCGGCATTATATTTGTCAATAGTAAAAACTGGTGCAGATGGGTTTTTAGACATATAATCCCCGGATTTTATAAGACTAATTCCTTTTTCGGCATATTCAAGTGCAATTATTAAATTTTTATCCTTATGTTCATAGTATTTTGCTAGTTCGCAGAATGAAAAAAGAGAGGGATATTTCTTCCAGTATGCAACAGCTTTTTCCCATTCTTCCTTCCTTTTCAGGGTGATGGAATATTTTTCAAAAATTGACTGGTCATTCTCAAATTCAGTACCGAGATATTCCGCCAGACTCAGAAAAGAATCCGGATCAACACGGTAAAGATGACGGGCTATGTTTGAAAGGGATTTTCTGTCAATTTCTGAATAATTTCCGTTTTCCACTGATTTGAAAATTTTACTGAAAATAAACATAAGAACATACATTGATATGATGTCATATTTATTGTGATCGATTATCCTGCCTATCGGTTCGAGAATTCCTTCTTTCTGGAATTCAAAAAATGCCTGGGGAATCTGCCATCCGGGTATGTCGTCTGTCCGTTCAAATCCAATTATCTGTTTCTCGAATGTCTGAAGGGCACAGTTTTCCCATACTTTTTTAAAAATGCGTCTGCCGGGAATAATCAGGTCTATGACCGGAATTTTTACCGGAAAGCCCGGAATCCGGTTAATTTTATATCTGGTTTTAATGAGAGGGATGTCGAATGTCTTGCCGTTAAAAGCGACAACTGCTTTCGCGTTGTTAAAAAAATCAAGAAGGTAATTCAGAATTGCGGGTTCATCACTGTAATTTTCCATAAACAGCTGTTCTGTTATGAAATCGTCACCGTCTATATAACCGATCCCGCTGAGAAACGGATAATTTCCGCTGCCGGTGGAAAGGGATGTTGTTTCGAGATCGAAAAAAAGAAGGTCTTCAATGTCGATTTCGGTATTGATTTTAAGATGCGCGAGCAGCGGCTGGATGTCTTTTTTTAACAGGGATATGTCAATTCCGAAATATCTGTCATTACTGCCGGTCCGCTGTTCGAATCTCCATATGTTTCCGCAGTCTGTACGGATTTTTTCCCCGCCGATTGATTCAAGAAACGCAGCAGTTTTTTCAGCTGTAACTTCCTGTCCGGTAAAACCGGTTTCCTTTTTAACAGGAGTGTACATCTTTAGTTTTGATTTAATATCCATCAGTGTACAGTATTCCCGCCGGACTGGAGTGCGCTGAGCATTTGTTCCATAAGAGCAATGGTGAGATGTTTTACATCAGAACCGGTATCTGAAACAGGACCTATGCAGCCCGGACATCCGCAGGTGCATTCACAGGTTTTTACTGAATTTAATGCGGCAATGCATATGTCTTTAATTGAATTGAATATTTTTTCAGAAAGTCCGACACCTCCAGGCATTGAGTCGTAAATGAAAACAGCAGGTTTTTTGCTGTAGCTGGATCTCGACTGATGAAGGGAATGAATATCCGCTATATCTGAAAAAGTAAATACCGGTGACAGGTTTTTGATGAGATAGGATAGTGAGTATAGAACAGTGCCGGCAAATTCCTTTCCGGCCAGGTTTTCAATAAACCCTGCGTCAAAGTCAAGCCAGGCGGATGTCGTATGCATTTCAATTTCGGGAAGATGAATATCGGCCCATCCCAGATTTTCATGAGTATGGAACCGTATTTTTTTGAACATCATAACTTTTGTTCTGACGTTTATCTCTCCTCTGGAAATTTCAAAAAAGTTCCTGTTAATGGTTTCAAAAGATTCGATTACATGAATGTCCGTTTTAGTCTGTGAATCAGTATAGTACTCTGAGTCGATTTCATGAGCATATGCCATCCTTCTGTCCCAGTCAAGTTTGTCGATGTAGTACTGCTGCCCCTGATGAATATACACGGCATCATCATGAATAAGTTCGGGCGCCGCATAGTAATCAACCTCGCCGATAACACGGCTTGTATGCGTCTTGTCGATTATGACAAAATTTTCCTGGGCAGCACTACGGAGTGAGACGGAATTTGCAGGATATATGTCGCTCATCCAGTGATATTTTCCGGAGGTTTTCTTCAGTACGTTCATTTCTTCAAGATATGTAAGCATTTCTGCTGTTGTGGAAAGATGTTCGGCAAATTTTTCATCATCTCCAAACGGCAGTTCGAATGCGGCGCATTTAATATGATCCATCAGTATGAGAAGATTGTCCGCATTTACAGAAGCGGTTTCCGGATTTGAAGCTTCAAGAAAGTGAGGGTTCGAAGCGATATACTGATCAAGAGGTGAGCTTGTCGCCACCATAATCGCGAGAGATTTGTCATTTCTCCTCCCGGCGCGCCCGAACTGCTGCATCATGGATGAAAAACTGCCGGGGTATCCTGTTGTTATTACCGCATCGAGCATCCCTATGTCGATTCCAAGTTCCAGGGCATTGGTTGAAACAACACCGTCAATAGACCTGTCTCTGAGACCTTTTTCAATCGCACGCCGTTCGTTGGGAAGATATCCCCCACGGTAGCCCTTGATGTTAAGGCCGGGACATTGTTCATTCAGATATGTTGTAATTATTTCAACGCGCATCCGGCTGCGTGCAAAAACGATTGCAGGAATTTTATTTTTGAGAATGAGTGATCCAAGTTTTGCAACCTCCTTGACAGAAGACGACCGTATGCCGAGCTGTTCATTTACAACAGGCGGATTATATATTACTATGTGCTTTTCTCCGGACGGAGCTCCGTTTTTATCAATAAGTTCAACATGTTTTTCGATAAGACTTTCAGCATGTGATTTAGGATTATGTATTGTTGCAGAACACATTATGAAGACAGGACTGCTGCCGTAAAAACTGCAAAGTCTTTTGAGCCGCCGCATAAGATTTGCAAAATGACTTCCGAATACACCCCTGTATGTATGAACTTCATCAATGACAATGAACTTCAGATTTTCAAAAAGTCTGACCCATTTTGTATGATGAGGCAGAATTCCGCTGTGAAGCATGTCGGGATTAGTAACGACAATGTGACCAGCCTCCCGTATGGCTTTCCGTGCCGAGGATGGAGTGTCTCCATCGAAAGTATATGTTCTGATGTCTTTTTCAAGGTGTCCGATCAGTACATTCAGATCGTTCATCTGATCCTGAGACAGAGCTTTGGTAGGAAAAAGATATAAGGCTCTTGCTTCAGGATTTTCGAGAATGTAGTTCAATACCGGAAGGTTGTAGCAGATAGTTTTCCCCGAAGCGGTAGGTGTTACAATTACGACATCCCTGTTTTCAGAGATCAGGTCGAATGCGGTTCTCTGATGGGAATAGAGTTTCTTAACTCCTTTTTCAATGTACTTTTCTTTCAGCAGTGGATTTATATTTTCAGGATATTCGGAATAGACTGCGTCAACCGGTTCTTTTACAAGCCAGAGTTTAACATTCTGCATGAATGCTTCATAATTCCGTAGATATTCTATTAACTGGCGGATGTTCATTTTGACCTACTATACATTATTTTAGTATAGTTTATAAGGGAAAGATTTTTTATCAAGCAGAAAAAAACATTTTTAATATCCTTTTTTCTGTCAGAAGGATTTTTATAAATACGGTGTTAATTTTTAAATGTTCGTGGTGTTTTTATTATTCTAATAAAACTATATTAAGTCTTTTTTTGAAATATTTAATATGTTCTGACATTTTTTGCTTATATTCATTATAACTATTTAAGTTAATTTCAATTTTTTTACCATAAAGTTTTTTTGCGTATTTCTGCATCAATAAATGCCAGAAAAGAAGAAAACCGATAAAAGCAAGTTTTGAAACTGAAATTTTATATTTCTGCCTTGAAATGGTGAATAATTCAATTTCATTTTCATCAACAGTGTAAAACAATTTTTTCCAGGCGGTCGGCTTGTGATCCTGGTACTCGGTAAGTATTCCGGATACATGCCCGCATTGAACTGCATGGATGGCAAGGCTGGTAATGTCTTTAAAAATTATACTTCTATTGCGTCCGAACCTCTGTGAGGCATTTAATAACTCTTCAAAAAAGTTTTCATCTATATTTGAAGACGTCGTTTTTAAAATGCATTTTTCCATCTTATATTCCTCTGAATACATAACGCGATTAATAAGGAATTTTGTAACAGAAAATCTGTTTATTTTATTGAAAAGCGGAATTAGGATGAATTCTGAAGAAATTAGAAGTTAAATTCTGCTGAAGCCCACTCAATTCCTGCGAATGTTCCTTCGCAGAATAGAAGCTTCATGTGATTATGCGGTACGGCAGTTCTGAAGCCGAAGTTTTTTGTGTCATAAAATAATTTATTGAAATTCTGTCCTGTTGATTCTTCCGCCTCACCGAATGGGATGGCAGAATCAAGTTTTACAAAACCCGGACCTCCGGAATCAGTCAGATTTTCTTTAAAATTTATTTTATAAGTTCTTTTACTGACGCCTCCGACTACTCCCCACTTTTTATCAGTCGTTTTGCAGTAGTATTTTTCCCACCTGCTTTCAAGATTCTGTATAAATCTGCTGTTTTGTTTCAATTCTTTTAACTGTCCGACTATGTTTAAACTTAAAGGTACACCTGTATTTGGTGTGCCTACTGTAAGAATTTTATAAACCATGTTCCAGTTTTCCATGTTCAGGCTCATGAAATTTCTTGCAACAAGTCCTCCCATGCTATGTGCGATGAGTATGACTTTGCTGCTGTTTGTAATTTTTTTGATAATTTTCAGCATCTCTTCCAGTCTTTTCGAGTAAAGTGAAATGCTTCCTGTCAGGGATTCTTTAACCGGTCTGGGAGTGTAATATGACACAGTCCATACCCAGTGTTCAGGCGGCGTTCCGTAAAAATCGTGATATACGCTTTTGTCATCCATGAATCGCATTTTAAAAAAAGTACTGTCTGAAATTAGACCGGCTGTTTTTGACCATGCGCTTTCTTCATTTGCAATTCCGTGAATGAATACTAAAGGATAGGGTGCGGCTTTACCGCTTCTGAAATATTTTTTCCAGAAATCGGTGGAAAAATAATTTGTTTCATTTTTATTTTCACCGGGCATTTTAAGGATTCACCTGCTTCCATTATTATAATGTATTTTAATGAACAGAAATATTTCCCCATTTGTCAAAT
>JAFGJZ010000188.1 GCA_016928815.1 Spirochaetota bacterium | reverse complement strand
ATTCATGAAAAAGAAGACAATACTTTTATTTCTGATGCTGATAATACTGATGTCGTGTTTCAATGACCTGAATGATTTAATATATGAATTTTCTGAATTTAGAGAACCAATCTGTGTAATAATAGGCGGGACGGCGAACGGATCCGGTCGCGGCTGGGCTCAGGCTTACAGTTCTCTGCAGACTGCAATAGACGATGCATCTCCCGGTGATGAGATCTGGGTTGCAGGAGATATGACAGTTTCGTCACCTATGGATGTAATTAATATATCTGAAGCTGTTTCAATCTACGGCGGCTTCAAGGGAAATGAGTCTAAACGCGAAGAAGCAAAAGGCAGGTCCTTAGTCAGCGGTTCTGTAGCAGGTAGTTTAATAACGGTCAGTGTTACAGATGCATCAATCGCAGGTTTTGAATTTACCAATACAGGCGGTCGTGCGATTCGTATCGGATCTAACTGTAAATTTACTGTTAATAACTGCAATTTTATCGGGAATAGTAGTAGTGACGGCGGAGCAGTTTATTGTGATTCATTTAGTGAACTATGTTTTACAGATTGCATTTTCTTGAAAAATTTTTCAAGCGGATTCGGCGGCTCAGTATGGGCAACAACACAAAGCTGTTTGAATTTTATAAATTGCAGTTTCATAGAAAACAGTTCAGTTTCGGGTGGAGCAATATTTTCAATAGGTATGGTAAAGATCAGTAATAATTGTCTTTTTGAATCTAACTTTACTGATAGCCTTGGAGGTGCAATTTATATTGGCATTAATGGACTAATTCTCAATATATCCGGCGATTGTGTGTTTAAAAATAATCATAGTCGTAATTTTGGCGGTGCTTTAAGTTTGGACGGAGGCCGCCTTAATATAGAGAGTAATTGCATATTTGAAAATAATTACGCAGAAACCGAAAGAGGTGGGGTTATCAATTTAAATTCAGTACTAGAGGCAACCATCAGTAACTGCAGTTTTGATAACAACCACAGTGATGACTCTGGTGGAGGGATATATGCTTTCGGCTCGACAGCCTGCCAACTTTCAATTAGAAACTGCAGATTTGAAGGGAATTTTTCAAATAGCGGTGGTGCAATTTCACTGTTTGAATTTATAAATGTATCTGTTAATGACTGTGTTTTTCTATATAATTCAGCACTCGGATCATCAGGCGGTGCGATTTATAAAAAATCAACTGTATCTTTTGAATTGACTGACTGTTATTTTCAGGGGAATACTCCTGATGATGTGTATTAACATAAATTCATAAGTCGTCTGTCATCGACAGTAAGATAATATTGTAAATTAATAAAATGTGTCTTTAATTTTGCTGATAAAATCTGACTGTCGATGCTGCATCGAAGCTGTATCGAAGCTGCATCGAAGCTGTATTGAAGCTGTATCGAAGCTGTATTGAAGCTGCATCGGCTTTATTTGACTTTAAACCGGTAACCACTTATCATCAGGTGGTAACAGGCACGAAGCAGGCGCCATGACACACATGTGACAGACAACACGACACACCTACTATGTCAAGCAACGGCTAAATTTTTTTGCATATCTTCATAAAAAATTTCATCTTTCCATATTTTAAAAATTATTTTAACCCATTTATTTGACAATGCTCGAATGGAGACCGAATGAAGTTTTCCTTTAGATCTCTGTTTGTCATAATATTTTCTTGACCAATCTGAATATCTTAGTGTCGAAAAAGCAAATTTATAAAGTAAAGATTTCGCATTTTTATCACAGGATTTTCTCATTAATACTTTATGAAATTGTCCACTTTGATAATTTTTGGGAGCTGTTCCGAATAAGCATTGGGGTTGATTGTAGTTGTCAAAGCGGTTTTTTTGATCACCGAATAATGCAAGAATCTTACAGGAAAGAATATGTCCGGCACCCGGTAATGATTTTATATATTTTCCTAATCTATGATTGTCGCAGATAATATTCATTTCTTTTTCAATTTTCTTTAGGCTGGTATTTAAATCCCTGAGAATATTACATAATAATTCCGCTTCAATCTGATATATAGATTCGACATCTTTTGAAATCAACTGCCTGTGTTCCTGGATTTTTTTAATTATTTTATTGATATATGCTTGATTTCTATAACTGTGAGTTTTTAAGAATGCAGTTAATTCTTCGGCTTTTGCCTGCTTTAAAACTTCAAAAACAGGGTATTTTTTTATCATTTCAAGCTGAACTATACAGCCAAAACTGCTAAAAAGTACTTCCTGGATCGGATAATACTGCCTAATGCAAAAATGAAGTTTATTTATGTGACGTGTATGATCCCGTGTTATTCGATCATGGACTACAGACAGGAGTTTTAACCGTTCTATTTCGGATGAATTATATGTAAGTTCCCGTGTGTTTCTGATATTACTCTGCAGATATTGTGCAATAGCTAATGAATCAATTTCATCACTTTTATTCCCTGAAATTGTTTTCAGTTCTTTAAATCTTTTAACTTTTAATGGATTTAAAGAATACAATTTATAATTTTTATAATGCAGATAATCAACAAGCGGACCGTGAGGCAGCTCAAATCCGATTTTAATGTTTTCCAATTTACTTAATTGCTTATTAAGCATTTCAAAGCCATCGAAAGTATTCCGGATAGAAAAAAACATGATTTTGTTGTCATTTTCGTCGATGATTTGTACTTTATGATCAGAGTAAGAGTTGTCGATACCGATGTAATGTTGCATGGTATTTACCTCCAGTAGTATATTGATAGTGCTTCTGCTGCACCCTTATATAGGTTTGTGCGACCTACTATAAGCAGTCAGAAGATGTGGGGGAGCGGTTGTGTCGATAGTCATTTATTTGACCGGCGTTAGTTAGCTCTCCCCACTATTAATATATAACATTTTGAATTATATATCCAGTATACTATATAAGGCGTTATTTTGTCTGAGAGATTCATGGATAAACGGACGGTTGCTAAAAAAGTACAACCCGGTTTTTTCCCTCTTTCTTGCCTTTATAGAGAGCCGCATCTGCGCGTTCAATACTTTCATTAAACTCGGAAGTACTCATGCAGACTGATACTCCGATTGTCGCAGTTACATGTATCTGCTTTCCTTCGAAAGCGTATGAATAAATTGAAATTGAATGTCTGATTCTTTCGGCAGTCTCCAGTATGTTGCCGTCCTTTATTTCTGAATAGAAAATTACAAATTCTTCTCCTCCCCATCTGCAGGCAATATCACCTTCTCGGATTTTTTCCGCAACAATCCGTGACACCTGCTTTAAAATGTAATCGCCGCATGGATGACCGAAAATATCGTTTATCTTTTTAAAATTGTCCAGGTCAATAATGGCGACAGCCGCCGTTTTTCTGCCTGACGGAAAAATGTAGGAGCTAAGCGCCAGTTCGAATCCTCTGCGGTTCAGAAGACCTGTAAGCGGATCACGTCTTGATATGTCGTCAAGACTTTTTTTCGCGATAATTATTTCCTTATGTCTTTTTTCCAGATTGCTGATAGGTTCTGAAATTCTGAAAATGATACGGTATGCCAGAAAAAGAACTGAGGATATTATCAGAATGTTTATGGTTATTATTATGCGGAAAATCCATTTTTCAAGTATTCCCTGTCCGAAGCTTTCACGCTCAAGTCTGATCCATCCGATGTTTTCACCATTTCCTGACTGTATTACATCAATTATTCCCCCGGCAAGAATATAAATCTGCGGAGTTTCCGGCGGGCTTTCCGAGAATACACTGTCCTGCGGATTATTCACCGGCGGAATCTGTTTTCTCGGATGTGAAATTCTGTTATGTGAATCAATCAGAGTTTTCAGGCGGATATCCTTTTTACTGATATTTATTATTATTTCAGTGAGCGGGTTTATTCCTGAAAAAGAAAGTTCTTCGACGTTTTCAGGGACCGCACCGGACTGAAAATAAACATGTGAGCCCGGCCGAAGATATTTTGCAAGTTCCGTAATCAGTGCATTGTTATCGGAAATGGAAACATCTCCCTTGAATAATCGTCCATTTTGAACTGACCAGTCACCGGGAAATCTGAGATTCATGAACATGCTCACCATGCGTATTTCGGAAACAGTCTGAATCTGATCAATTGAAACGGTGCCGGCCTTTGACAGAAAAAACAGGCCTGTAATCAGCAGAAAAAAGAAAAATAAAAACATCATGAAAAAAGATATTACGATCTTATTTCTGAGAGATGACGGTTTTTTAATTATTTTTCTGATTTGTTTTTTCATGATCATTTAATGTCATTACTTTATAATATCACAAACAATATTATATAACATTTCTTCAGGAAGTCAAAATATTTATCAGGATGAAATCACATCGCAGGAATGCAGGCAACCGTATTGTTCAATGGATTTATTATGATATAATTTTGAATCCGCGATTAACAGATTTTATACCGGAAATACATAATAAGGTTGCGGCCGATACACTATATACGGGAGGAATTGCCTGTAAATATTATAAATAGTTATCGTAAAAACTTAGGAATCAGACTGTCCGGGTTCAATCCGGATATTTTTGTTAACAGGTTTATGAATCTGATATCAGTTAAGATTCTGGATTTTTTCCATATCTTCAGCTGCAATTTCAACAAATTCAATGCCCATCCCTGCTTTGACCGTTTCGCTGATTTCATCACGGATCCATTTTACAACAGCACTGGCGGTGATAGTTTCATTTCCCGTGTTCATCTCAAGCTGAAGTTTCTGTCCTACAGCAGATGGTTCCGGTGTAGTGATGAAAATACCTTTTTTACTGATGTCAGCCGATGTACTATATGTCAGCCCATCTTCAGTCTGAACTTCAGTTTTAATTTTTTTAGGTAGACGTACTTCAACTCTCTTTTCATTCATGATAATCCCAGCCTTTTAATCAGAATAGGTTTTCTATAAACATGATGTCTGAAATATGTTGCTGATCGCATTTATATTACGGTAATAGTATGTAATAAAAATAGAATTTCAAGGATTTTTTTGTTGATTATTAAATAATTTTTATAATTTAATGATATATAATATGAATGTATATAAACACATCAATTTAAGGATTTTTTATAAAAAGATTCTTTTCCCGTTTTCAAATATGGAAATACCTGAGTTTCTCCGCGGGCAGAGCCGGCTGGTACCCGGTGACAGCCTTATCGTCGTTCCAGTCTGGAATCTGTGGAGTTTTTTGTTTCCTTCGAACAGAATAGGTACTCTGGCAAAAGTAACACGGACGCTTGATTCCAGAGGAATCGCGATGGTTGAAATACGCGGAATAAACCGTGTTAATATAAAAAGGCGGCAATCACTTTTATTTGCGGACTGTTCCGATACCGAAGAAAATATTCATGAAAACTCAGATATGATCGAAAAACTGCGGAAAAAAGCACAGGAATTTGTATTTCTGATTGATATAAACGAATCGGACAGACTCATATATCTCATGAATTTCATAAGCAGCCTGAACGAAATGACGGATTTTTTATCAAATTATTTTATTTCAGATTTCAGGGATAAACTTAGATTATTAAATGAAACTGATGTAAACAGCAGATCAAACCTGCTTCTTGCACAGCTTGATAAGCAGCTTGTTAAGGTAAATAAACTTAAAAACAGGATTTCATTACAATGAATAAAAAAACGGTTAATAATAAAACTTTTTACGGAATAGGATGGTCCAGGGAATATCCATATGAAAGAATTTCCGCATCAAGAATTCTTCCTGATCTTCCGGGAATTGTAATGTTCTATGAGGACGGCCGGGGACGACTTTCCGAATGTCTGTGTTTTGCATGCTGGAGAGAAGGTCTGCGTATGGGCGTTAAAATGCTTTTTGACCCGCTGCTATCAAAACAGACATATCTCCGAAAAATGCTGGAAAATAAAAAGCTTGTTTTCAAATACTGTATAGTTGATTCAAGTTCCAAAGACCTTCAGGATGTTTTTGCCATGCTTATCGGAAAGTATAAACCTGAACTGAACAGCGCTGATTCGGTTACGGATTCAGGACGTTATGATGAAATTAATCTTGTTGAAAAAACAGTTTCAAACATGCTTGAAAAAGTAACCATTCCGGGTTTTTATAATTAAAAGTTCGAAAGTTTGAGATCTTCTTTTGTATAGATGGATTCCACGTTACTATTCATTGCAATATATTCCAGTACATACTTGAATCTGCATGCAGCATCCAGAGGAGATGAAAATCTGTCATCTGTATGTGAAGAAAACTGCTGAATTCTTTTTACGTTAAGCGAGCGGTCCTCTTCGCCTGATTTGATGCCTGCGTTCAGTTTTTTAAAATCAATGAATTTCTGCGTGTCTGTCCTGAAAAGAACAAATGTGTCATAAATTGATTTAATTATATTTTCAGAATTTATGAGGTAAGCGAGATAAAGATTTGTATCTGAATTCTGAACATTACGTGCCATGAATTTCAGAATGGGAAAAACAATTTCCGGGAAAAGATGAACATTAATAAGTTCAATAATGACTTTTTCGAGTTCTTTGTCTGACATTCGCTGTGAAGGATATGCAAGACTGATGATATGAGGTACTCCGGTTTTGCATTTGAAATATATGAAATCAAGAAATCTGTCAATAGTGTCCTTTTTTTCAATATCCATTCCAAGCAGGTTTGTATCGAGTATTTTTTCAGCAATTTCGTCAATGGGTTTCCGGCTTTTCAGGAGATTATGCAGATTTACGAAGGTGGTATGCTCTTCTATATTGTAGTTTTCATCAATATCGTCTGTAGGTATTTCAGGATGGAAACTGTCTTTCATCAGAATCTCCTTTCCATCTGAAGTTTGATTTCCTTTTTGAAACTGCTTCTGCTGTTATAGGTTTCAACATTATTATAACTTGAAAAAAGTGAATTCTGATAAAAGCTCAATTCCATAAATGAAAAAATAACCATTTCAAAATAGTTCTGATTCATAACCGCATTTGTAATCAGTCCGATGAATAATGCATTTGTCAGGAAAGAAAATGTTCCTGTCATGTAATTTCCCGTGTAAAAATGACTGAAACCCGGAATGAATACCGATCCCCACAGAGCTGTGCTTGTTTTTTTTAACGGTCTGACAGATTCTTCATGAATTAGAGTTTCCAGCTTTTCCAGGTCCGGAATGTATTTTCCGTCAGGATATATGTTTCTGTATTTTTTGGCTTCTTCCATTGCACTGTTGAAATTCTCCTGATAGGCAAGGGATGATATCTGCTCAAGCATGATTTTCTCGTAAAGATTTTCATCAACACCGCTGTAGTTATTCATGAAATATTTAATGTCGTTCTGCGCTAGATATACTGATCCTTCAAGGAGTCTCATATATATGATGTTATGCATTGCTTCAGCCTGAAGCTGTTCATCATCAGATTTCATTGAAAGTCTGGTATACTGGAGAGCACGGTTGAAATCACCGCCTTCGAAATATGCAAGGCCGGTAAGAATGTTGACCTTCTGAATGTACATACCGTCCGGATAGAAAAAACTGTACCGCATTGATTCCGTTATTGCATTGTAATATTTCCCGCTGTTCATGCTGTTTTCAATAAGACTGAACTGTTCTTTTTCTGAAGCGAATGCCGAATTCGCGGAAAACAGTATTAAGGCTGCTGAAAAAAGAATAAGGCAGAACTTTCCGGGATGAAAACGGAATTTTATAAAAACATTTTTATCGTGTGAATAATTTATCATAATTCAGATATTCTTCAGGGTCGTAATTATAATCAAGTTCTTTTAGAATTTTTTTTCTAAAAGAATCGGATATGGTGTAATTTCTGTATTTAGCGCTGTTATAGCCTCCATAGATATTTCCCGTATATAGAAGAGCGGTAAATGATCCAGTAAGAACTGATTCGGCTTTATAGTCATTAATATAGAGTCCGTATGTCAGTAATGCGGATCCGAAAATGGAAATCAGTGAAATAATTCCGTCGGAATACTGTCCTGAATAAACCTGACCTGCACCGGGGAAAAACGCGGACAGCGCCGTTGAAAAGAGGGGTGATTTGTATTTAAGGTCCTTATACCCCGCAAGTAGACTCATGTAGCGTGAATTGAAACTGCCTGGATTGCTGCTGTTGTATTCCGAAAGTACCGTATATGCTTTTTTGAAGTCAAATTCATCAAGATAAATCAGTGTATTAAGGTAACAAAGGTCATCTGAATATACGGAATTTACGGCTGAAATATCAATTTCCGAAATCCGGTCCGCAAGAGCTTCCGTTTCATCAATATTGTAAAGTGCATAAAGGAAGAGAAGATTTGTTTCATTAAACCCTGAAGATCCGGATAAACTGAATTCATTTATTACGGTTCTGTACTGTCCGCCTTTGAAATAATTCAATGCGATGAAATAATTAAACCGGTACGGATTAATATGGTTATCGGCGGCATATCTGTCCGTTTCAGCTATTGCCTGAAAATATTTCTCATTCTCAAACAGATATCTGATGTAGCCTGACTGGGATAAATTACCGGCGGCATGCAGGGAAGAGGCTGAAAAAAAGCTGATCAGAAAAATCGTTTTAAGAATGAAAATCCTATTCAAAAATTTTCTCCGGAACAGGGTCTTTGCCGCCTTTATTGTACGGGTTGCAGCGTATCAGTCTTTCTCCTGCAAGAAAAGATCCTTTTATGATGCCGTGCTTAATAACCGCTTCCTTGCCGTAGACGCTGCATGTCGGGGAAAATCTGCAGCTTGGTCCGTCCTGCGGTGAAATGACAATCTGATAGCACCGGATGAGAAAATATCCCGCAGAGACCGGTGCACTGAATATTTTTTTTACAGATGCCGTTTTTTTATGAGAGTGCGCTTCATATTTCATGTCGCCTGTTTTTACTGTGCTTCCTGCAGGGTTGAATGAATCTTCACAGTACAGAAAAGTACCTGCTGACAGGATGCATATGAGTGTCATCATCCTGAGAATAAATTTAGTTTTCATAATCATTATTATCACCGCTGTTCTGTCTTGTTTTTTCCTTTTTATATCTAGCCTTGTCAATTTTTGTCCAGCTCTCAACAACATGTCTGGATAATTTTTCATCCTGTGTTTCTCTGGTCCGCGCTTTTTTAGGTGATTTGATTTTTGTCTTCTTCACTTTAGCATTGGCTTCCTCAAGAGCTTTTTTTGTAAGAGGAATTTCATCTTCAATAAATTCCCTGATGCAGTTAATTCCGCATTTGCCGTCCGATATTTTAGACATAAGCTCGAGTATTTTTCTTCTGTTTATCAGATCTTCCGTGAGATTTTTTTCACCGGCAAAAATATCATTTCCGGAAACAAGTGCGCAAAGTACGGAAACATAAACTGCGATGGCATGAACGCTGCCTCCGAGTGAAACCGAGTTTATTACCGTTTTTGCAGACGGATTTGTATCATTTAAAACAATTGCGGCGGCATACTGGATTATTACACACAGATTGTCGATTGTCGCTCTGGTTATTGGTGTTTTGGATGTTTTGTTGAAATTATCGATTATCGTTTTCTCACCTTTCCCCGGAGAACTGATGATATCAGACATGATGGACTTAAGCTTTCCTGATTCTGTAATAAATCCGTCCGGATTAAATCCTGATGAAAATATGAACGGCTGATTTGTATTAAAAAAGTCATCAGTACTGCTGCATGCCTGTAAAACTGCGTCATTTGGATCTGTTTCATTTATCATGGATGTCAGAAAGGTAAAAAATAATGAATAGGTTACAACTTCAATGTCAGAAGTAAGTGAAATACAGAAATTGAAGATATCTTTTGCCGGAAGTTTATTTCCGGGTATAAACATGGACATAACAGCAGTAAAAAGGGGAAGAAAATCCGATTTAATTTTTTTTGTTCCCGGTGATGCAAAAAAATCCGGTGAAGTGCACATAATTTCCGTTAAATAGTCCGGGTATCTCAGGAATTTGAAATCATAGTTTTCAATATCAGGTGAGTTTTTAATGAAATTCAGCAGATCAGCAGCGTTAAAATTACGGTTTCCGCCCATAATTGCAGAAATAACGGTCAGCTGGCTGACAAAAGTATATAATCCGGGTTTTTTCCATTTATGCATGCTGTTTTTAAGTGCTGCGGCGGTGTCTGTATAGGAATTTATTTCCCTGAAGTATGTTTTTATATGGCCGTGACTGAGGGAATCAAACGGCGCTGCGAGTGTGTCTGCAATAAGAACAGCTTTTAGAATGTAATTGTCAGTCATATCAACCTTACTGTAAAAATGATGCTATCCGCGAAATGCACTTAATTATTCGTTTTCAGACAAAATAGAGAGTTACTGCTGAAATTCAATCAGAAAATCAGGAATCCGTGATTTTTTCGATTTATTTTTATAATTCAGATAAATTGGTCAAATTATTTTTTCTGCTGAAAAATTAAATAATTACTTGATATTTCAAGGATATTGTATTTACTTATAACTGTGCTGTCTTTATTGATTTTCAGTCTTAAAAAATAAACGGAGTTCAAATTATGAAAAAGCCAATATCTCTGATTTCTTTATTATTGATATTTATTTTGGGATGTTCACAGGCCGAGAAAGCAGCTGATTATGCTATGGTGAGCTTTTTTGTCGGGGATGTAATTCTTAATAATAAGATGATTAACATAGGTGATCAGATTAGGGAAAGTGATACAATCGTTACTGCTGACAGATCCTCCTGCGACGTGAAAATCGGAGGTTCAATCATCAGGATTAAGGAAAATTCAAAACTTGAGTTTTCATCATTGTTGAATAAGAACAGTGAAAATACGGTGCTCGGACTTGACAAAGGAAAGATGCTCTGCAAACCGAAAAAACTTCTCAAGGATGACAGCTTTACGGTTAAAACACCGACAGCTGTTGCGGGTGTACGCGGAACTCAGTTTACCGTTGAAACAGATGTAAATAATACTACAAGAATTAAGGTATTTGACGGCAAAGTCAAGGTTGCAAAACGCGTTTCCGCTTTTGAGGATAAAGTTGACAGGGTTCTTGAAAAAGCCGTTCCGCTTGAAGAAAGCGAAAGCGTAATTATTACTGAAAAAGAAACAAATGCAGCCGAAAAAGCCGTTAATGACGCTTTGAAGAAAAATGCTGATGTTGATGAGGTTATTAACCTTAAATCACAGGAAGTTGTTGTTGCTAAAGCCGATTTTCAGAATTTCAGGCCTGAGGATTTTCAGAAGGAGCAGCAGTCTGATGTAATCAAGATTGAAGACAAACCTGCAACAGTTCAGGAGGAAATCAAGAAAGTTATCGCAGTTGCGAAAAAAGAACCAAAGGTTGAGGGACGGCTTCTTATCACCCGTTATGAAGTTTATTTCATTAAAGACGGAGAAATTGAATGGGAAGGGAAAGTGGCAGGTGATCCTCTTAAATCAGGTGACATGGTCTATATTGCGACAGATGATTATATATTCGGAGCGAAAGAAAGCGGACCTGTGGTCTGGAAACTTCCTCTGATAAATGACGGAAAAGTAATTGAGAAAGACGGCAAAATTGCGATTTACATAAAAGGTACTGAAATGCTTTTAAATCCGGAGAACGGAAAACAGATAAAATAATCCGGATAACGTAAAATTTAACATTCAGAATAAGACCCTTAACGGGGTCTTATTTTTTGAGTAAACGGAATTGAACCGATTAAGTACCGGAATGATAAATTTAAAATTTAAGGCAACCAATGAATAGATTTTTTTTACAAATATTTTATTTACTTCTTTCAGTTTTAATATTTCCTTCTGCCGGACTTGGAGCCGATTCTGTTGAAATTCTTGAAAACGGAACGCCTGAACAGAAAATTGAGATGATATATAATATGGGATACGCCCGCAGTAAACGGGGATTCTGGTATTTCGTAAAATATCTTGATTATCTTCCGAACGGTAATGAAAGCCCTGATTCAATAAAAATGCGGGAGGCTTCCGCAGAAGCGCTGGGAAGAATTGAATATGAACCAGCCGTGAAATATCTGATTGCACGTTATGAAAAAGAAACACAGATTAAAGTTAAAATTAAAATTATTTTTGCATTATCATTTTATCGTGATGAAAAGTCATTTCCGGTAATCAAGAATGCCCTTTCAAGTAAAGATCCCGATCTGAGATTTGAAGCTCTTATTACGGCATCAAAATATGAAAACCCCGAATTTAAAAGCTTTCTTGAAACCGGCTATTCCGAATCCAAGGATATTCCGGCCAGATGCGCGTCAGCTTACGGATTGTATATGCTTGATAAGGAAAAGCAGTATCTTGATTTCATCATTTCCGGTCTTAAGGAAAGATCGCCTGAAGCAAGATACTGGGCGGCACATTACCTTCGTCTCATAGGTGAAGTATCTGTAATGCCGCATATTATTAATGCGCTTAAGGTTGAAAATAAATACTGGGTAAGAAACGAACTTGAACTTGCGGCATATTCCCTTCGTGACAAGGAGCGTGAGATTGAAGAATCTGAAAGGAATACAAGATTTGATTTTCTGGTGAACTGAATTTCTGAACCGGATTAAATTACCGGTATTATCCGCTAATAATTTCCGTAAAAAACATAATGCAGTTTTTAATGTTTTCAACTGATATCCGTTCGTTTGTACTGTGAATTGATGAGATTTCATCCCTGCTCAGAAGAATGGGGGCAAAACGGTAAACATCATCTGAAACTTCTTCCATGTATCTTGAATCTGTTGCTGCCATTACGAGATATGGAGCAACGATTACATCTTTAAATAATATGTGAAGCGCCTCCGCTATTTTATTGAATCCTGAAGATCCGATGCCTGAAATTTTTGAAGGATTGTTTCCTTTCAGAATTTCAATTTCAAGCGGAATGTTTTTATTAACGGATTTAATATGATTTAAAAGGGTGTCAATGTTTTCATGAGGCGCAATTCTGTGATTTACTATTATGTACGCTTTCTGCGGCAGTACATTCGGTGCGCTTCCGGCATTTGCCATTGTAACTGCAGTAGTGGTCCGGAGCAGCGCATTTCCGGTTTTTGACTTCAGGAAAATTTTCATAAAAAGCGGTTTGAAAATC
Source organism: Spirochaetota bacterium (assembly GCA_016928815.1). GTDB lineage: Bacteria > Spirochaetota > UBA4802 > UBA4802 > JAFGJZ01 > JAFGJZ01. The sequence goes on along the minus strand of JAFGJZ010000188.1, from coordinate 8,961 downwards.
CACAGGTTTGCGATGATTATCCGGGAAGAAATTTTCATGTACGGTGCAATGGATTTGAGAAAATATATGACCGGTTTCTGAAGACTCGGTTTCATCTGGTGTTTTTCCAGATTTGCAATAACTTTTGCAAGCTGTCCGAGTGCAGTGATCCCTGAAGGCATAGAAGCATGACCGCCGTCAGCTTCAACTGAAATTTTCAGATCTGCATATCCTTTTTCTCCGATGCCTACAAGAGCTACCATTCCGTTTACGCCTGTAATGGAGTCATTGGTGATGATTCCGCCTTCATCAATGGTGAACTCGAAACGGACGTTATGTTCTTTAAAATATTCAGCGATTTTTTTTCCGCCGTTGAATCCGTGGATTTCCTCATCATGTCCGAATGCCAGATATATATCACGGTCAGGAACATGTCCCTTTTCTATAAGCAGTTCAATGGATTCCATTATTGAAATCATTGTCACTTTTGTGTCTATTGCGCCGCGTCCCCAGACATATCCGTCTTTAATCCGGCCGGAAAAAGGAGCATAAGTCCAGTCATCCGCCGTACTTTCCTCAACAGGAACTACATCCATATGCGACATCAGCAGAATCGGCTTTCCTGAAGGATCGGAAGCCTGCCATTTATATATGAGGCTGTAGTCATTAATTATTGTCTGTTCAAGTGCATCATGAAGGAGCGGGAACATTTTTTTCAGAAGGTTCCTGTATTCGACCAGTCTGCTGAAATCAATCCTGCTTTTGTCCGCATAACTTATTGTGGGTATTTTAACCGCTTCGGACAGTTTTTCAGCAGCCCTTGAAATGTCAATGTCCGGATTTTCCGGGTCTGAAACATATGTTTTTTTTCTGCTGAGTTTTAATGTATTTAATATGATGATGGCTGTGATAAAAAGTACTGTAAAAAGTACCGCAGATGCAACAGTCACTTTGAACCTCCGTTATTGCTATCGGGCTGTTTAATCCAGCCCCTTTTATAGAAAATTCTTGCCGATATTACGGACAATAATCCGATGACCGGAATCAGGGCTCCTTCCGTTCCGTACGGGACGGGAAGAAAAATAAAAAGCAGTATGACAATGAAAAGAGGTGTAACGGCAAGCTCCCATTGTTTAAGAATCCAGTATCCGCTCATTGCGCCGAACAATGCGGGTATTATCTGTTCAAATGCGGGTTTCAGGAACTGCGATTCAAGAACAGGCCGAAGCGGTGCCAGAGCCAGTACTCCTGCAAAAATGATTGCTGTAGTTACAAGAGATGAGACTGCAACGGCTATGGTTGCAATGACATCTGCCTCTTCGGACTGAGGTTTAACACCGGCATTTTCAATACATGTCAGTGCGCATGGTATTTTCAGATTTGACAGATTTCCGGTAACGAATACAAGATAGGATGCACTGCTGCCAAGCATCGGTGTGTATGTCAGAAATTCGGCTATAGAAATCGGAAGATAAATCATGGTCACTGTTCCCAGTCCAAGAAGCAGGTTTCTGAACGGCGGAAAAATTCCGAAATACATGCTGATGATCAGCGGAACAAGCAGTATCATAATAAGTACAATTGCTGATGTTAATCTTCCGAGATTATGTATGCTGTTTTTATAAGTCATTTCATTTTTCATCAGAGACCTGCCTGTGAGAATAAAACTGCGAATCCCATTCCTGCGATCATGCTTAAGGACAGGGAAAAATCCGTTATCCACCGGATTTTGGTAATTTTTGCGGCCCAGGTGAAAATAAGCATTACAAAAGCACTGCTTAAAAGAACATACAGGCTGATTCCGCCTGATGTAACCGGTCTGCCGAGAAATACCGAAAGCATTCCGAAAAAAAGTGAATTTACCATTATTTCAGCCCAGAACGAATCTTTCTGATGTACTTTCTTTATTCCCTGCTGGTATTTTTTCAGAACAAAAATGCATAATACAAGTCCCCAGATTATTCCGGCACTCATAACCCACATTGAATTTGAAAAAACCTGTGCCGTATATCTGGGATCACCGATATTTTTAACGCCCATGCTTGACGCGCCGATTCCTGCTGCAATTAATTCATATGACTGTGATCCGATTACAGACAAACGCATCCAGGAGAACGGTGTTCCCAGAACAGGGGCAATTGCTATTAAGGCTATCACGATCGGGATGGACGGGATTACTGCAAAAACCGCGCTCGTTTTAACAGCTTCTCTCATTGTCTCCGTTGAAAGACCTATTTCTTTTCCTCTTAACCAGGCTTTTTTCAGAAAAATAAGTGACTGTAAAATTACAAATAATATGACAAATGCTGTAAGAAAGTACAGCAGGTTTCCATTGGCAACTTCCAGGTAATTCATGTTTATCTCCTGATCAGTTTATTTTCATGCTGTTAAAAATAATAATTCCGTAAATAATGATTTAATTTTTTCATTTCAGTGAAGTAAAAAAATCAGATACAATCAATGTCAGGCGGTAAGTCCTGAGCATTTCCATTATATCCGGGTGCTGTCAAATACCGTTCTGCAGTTCCGCTTTTCTTTTTTCTGCCAAAACCTTAATGTCAGTTTCAAATTCCGGATATCTGTGAAGTACATGTTCAAATGTGGATTTGTCAAGACGGTAGAGATCACAGTATGAATTTGATCTGATACTTGCAGTCCGCGGAGATGAAAGAAGCAGCGCTATCTCTCCGAAAAACTGACCCGATGTGAGTGTCGCATAGACAATATTCCCGTCTTCTGAAACGACATCTACCGAACCTTTGCTGATGAAAAACATGTCTGTGCCCATATCTCCTTTTTTTACAATGTAGTCGTTAGGAGTAAAAACTATAGGTTCAAGATGCAGAATAATGTCTTTGATAAAGTTGCCTGTCGCTCCCTTGAAAATCGGAACCTTTTCAATAATCTCCTTGTTTAAAAAGAGCGATACGTCTGTTTTAAGGGGAATCGGAAGGTCTGAAAGAACCGAGTTCTCGTCATATCCTCTGCGTGATTCCCACAGATAGTTATAGTAATCATTTATCTTAAGCTGAAGTTCATGCGGTATGTTTCTGTATTTCATGAAGGTATTAATTTTTTCCATTTTCTCACGGTATTGAGCTTTGGCAATATCAATATTTGCAATGAGGTTTGCGATGTTACCGATTACAAAACCGTACATTCCGGCACCTGTAATCATGATAAATGTGGCATAAATCATCTGGCCGTTAGTCTGCGGGGTCAGGTCTCCATACCCGAGGGTGGTTACAGTCGTAGCAGTCCAGTAATATGCTTTTAGATAGCTGTCGAACATGGACATCGTTTTCGGATAATCCATCATGAAAAGCCATCCGCATGCAATAAAATGGGTTGCAATCAGAATCCAGAATACAAGAATGAACATTCTGAAAATGCTGGGGTTTATGATGTTTTTGGTTTTAAATTTATTAAGCGTCTGTGAAATTCTCATTAATTTAAAGAGACGTATTATTTTGAAAATCCGGAATATCCGGTTAAGCCCGAATACCGGAGTTGCGATAAAAATCAGTTCAAAAGGAACTGCGGCCAGAATATCAGGCCAGAACCATCCGCGTATGTATCTTGAGGCGGCTTCACCGCGGTCGAGCAGCATTTCTCCGTTATTGCGGATGCCGGTATTGAAGTTTATGATTATGTCAGCCGAGTAAATGAGTGTTATAACCAGACTGAAAATGAGATACTTTCCCTGGATAGGTATTTTAAAAACAAGCATCAACGGGGTTTCAAATGCAACAATAATCGTCGCAATAAGAATAATATTATCCCACCAGGTTTTAAAGCTTTTTTCCGGATTAATCATGTTAGTTCCTGTTTTTTGATTTGCTTGTATTCCCTTTGAGTATCGGGAAAATACTATCAAAAATTAAGAAGAACTTTACCTGTTATGTTTTTTTCGGCAACAGGACCGAAATAACGGCTGTCATAGCTGCGGTCGATATTGTCGCCGAGTAGAAATACATGCTTCTGCGGAATAATGATTTTCTCACTGTTGTCCCGCGGAGTAAAAGTTCCGGGAAAAATACGGATATCATCGGATGTAATTTTTGAACCCGGCTGGTAGAGATTTCCGTTTACATACAGCTGTTTATTTATCATCTGGACGGTATCTCCTCCTTTTGCCGCAATTCTGAGAAAGTAGTACCGGTCTTTTTCTACGGGAGACTTGACGAGTACGGGAGTATTAATATCTGTTTTAAATAACCTGAAAAGGATTATAAAATCCCCCGCTTTATATGAAGGTTCCATCGAAATGCCAGTAACCTTATAAGAGGTGAAAAATATCCGCATCAGCAGAAATCCGGCAATAAGTCCGGCGCTCAGAAAAATTACCCTGAGCAGGCCAGGTGTTTTATCTTTGTTTTTATCATCCGGTCTGTAAATGGAATACATATCATCCTCTTATAAAAGTTAAATTTATTTTGAAATAAATCTGGCGGTAAGAATACCGTCGATTTTTTTAATTGCGTCTATCTGATCTTCCGTTATAGCCTGGTCAATGTCAATTATGTTATATGCGAGTTCGTTTTTATGCTTGTTTATCATATCAGCAATGTTGATTGATTTCGAAGCAAGTTTTGTTGTAATCTGACCGACCATGTTCGGAATGTTCCTGTTTGCGATTACAAGTCTGTGTCTGGAAGAAGGCGGCAGTTCGCAATCCGGAAAGTTTACCGAGTTTTTGATGTTTCCCGCTTCAAGAAAATCCCGCAGCTGATCAACTGCCATTATTGCGCAGTTGTCCTCGGCTTCCTCTGTTGATGCTCCAAGATGGGGAATGCATATTACATTCTGCATTTCCAGCAGTTCCTCTTCAGGGAAATCAGTAACATATCTGCCGATTGTTCCGTTTTCGATGGCGGTTTTGAGATCCTTGTTGTTGACCAGTCCGCCCCGTGCAAAATTTAAAAGAACAGTACCTTTAGGCATTATCTTGAATTTTTCTGTATTGAACATTCCTCTCGTACTGTCGGTAAGCGGAACATGCACTGATATGAAATTGCAGTCGGCAAGAAGATGATCAATGCTTATGCTTTTGGCAACATCATTAGCCAATCCCCATGCGTTATCAACTGAAATGAAAGGATCATAACCGGCTACCTTCATACCGAGAGAAACCGCCGTATTCGCAACCATTACTCCGATTGCACCGAGACCGATAACGCCGAGCTTCTTGCCGCTGAGTTCAAATCCCGCAAAATCGGATTTACCTTTTTCAACAAGCTTAGGCACTTCATCTCCTTTGCCTTTTAATGTCTCAGTCCATCTTTGGGCTTCAGGTATTCTTCTTGCAGCAAGAAGCATTCCTGTAATGACCAGTTCCTTTACCGCATTTGCATTTGCGCCCGGAGTGTTAAATACCACAATCCCTTTTTCAGTGCATTTTTCAATCGGAATGTTGTTGACTCCCGCTCCGGCACGTGCTATCGCTTTCACGTTTTCCGGAATTTCCATGTCATGCATGTTGAAGCTTCTTAGAAGCAATGCGTCCGGGTTGGTGAATTCTGAAGCAATTTCATATTCCTCATGCGGAAATCTGTTAAGTCCGATGGAAGATATTTTATTTAAAGTCTGTATTTTCATAACTTGCCTCATTTATTTTCAGTTTCGAATTTTTTCATGAATTCAACAAGAGCTTTGACTCCCTCTACAGGCATCCCGTTATAGATTGAAGCTCTCATCCCGCCGACAGTTCTGTGGCCTTTGATGTTCACGATTCCGTTTTTTTCGGCTTCTTTCACGAATTTTTTATCAAGATCCTCATTACCGGTAATAAAAGGTATGTTCATGATGGATCTGTGGTTTCTGTCAGCAACAGTTGCATTGAAAAGAGCGGAGTTGTCCAGATAGTCATAGAGCAGTGCAGCTTTCTGCCTGTTTATCTTCGCTATTTCCTCAACGCCTCCGATTTCGAGAAGCCATTTGAACGTGAGTCCGGCAAAATAAATGCCGTAAGTCGGAGGTGTATTGTACATTGAACCGCCTTCAACATGTGTTTTGTATTGAAACATTGTCGGAGTCATGTCCATTGAATAATCAGTCAGGTCATCTCTGATAATTACAATTGTCAGACCTGCCGGACCTATATTTTTCTGCGCTCCAGCGAAAATGAGTCCGAAATCGGATACATTGTACGGTTCGCTGAGAATATTTGAACTCATATCCGCAACAAGAGGTACATTCCCCGTTTCAGGCATCTTTGCCGGTTTTGTTCCGTAAATTGTGTTATTTGTAACAATATGAAAATAATCGGCATCGGCGGAAAACCTGTTCGTGTCAAATTCCGGAATGTAGTTGAATGTTTTATCTTCGGAACTTGCAACAATATTTACCGTTCCATACCTTTTGGCTTCTTTAATGGCCATTTTTGACCACTGGCCGGTATGTACAAAATCGGCTTTCCGGCTGTTTTTCATCAGGTTCATCGGTACCATCGCAAACTGTGATGATGCACCTCCCTGAAGAAAGAGCACTTTATAATTCTCAGGAATATTCATGAGTTTTCTCAGATCGGCTTCCGCCGTATTGATGATTTCCTCATACATCGCCGAGCGGTGGCTCATCTCCATTACCGACATTCCCGTGTTTTTGTACTCCACGAGTTCGGCAGCTGCTGTTTTTAAAACTGCTTCCGGCAGAACTGACGGTCCTGCGGAAAAATTATATACTCTGGCCATTTTTAGCCTCCTTGAATTTAATCTTCTTCGTTAAGTCCCATGAAAGCGGACAATACCTGAAATTCCTTAACTACGTCTATGTTTGAAATAAACACGGAATCGGAGTTAATTTTGATTACACTTGGTGAAAAATTTACTATTCCCCGGATGCCTCCGGTGATCAGCCTTTCAGCAGTCAGCTGCGCTGCATCAGCAGGCACGGCAATGACTGCAAGTTCGATCCCTTCATTTTTAACTATGTCGGGTATCTGATATGCAGGAAAAAGCCGGATGTTTGTTTTCAGTGTCTCGATTATATTTATATTTGAATCGAAACCTGCGACAATTTCATATCCGCTGTGTGAAAACATGTCATAGTTTAAAATTGCACTTCCCAGGCGTCCCAGGCCGGCTATGCATGCCTTCCTTTTCCTGTTGATTTTCAATTCACGTCCAATATGGGCACGTAAATTTGATACATCGTACTTTGCGCCGGAATTTCCGATTTCTGTAAGAAAACTGAAATCTTTCCGTATTGAATGCGCCCCAAGTCCAAGCCGTGCACCGATTTCATTTGATGATATCAGCGTCACGCCTTCATTCTCTAATTCTCCAAGAAGATTGTAAACCATACAGATTCTTGATAATGAGGGTTTTGGAATTTCAATTTTCATGAAATGATTAATTGCAAAATGCTGTGAAATTGTCAATAAAAAAATGTTAAAACTTGTGAAATTTTTCACAGGATACATTTTTGTAGAGAGCTTTCAAGCTATATACAGCAGGTTTATTAGATTATCCTTTCTATCTCCTGAAAAGAAAATGCATTAAAATAAAAGAATGTTAATCTTAAAGTGATTTCTGCTGAATTTAGTTATCCTCTGATATTATTTTTTTGGAATAATGACGCTACTTCCTGTTTAGTCTCAAAGAACTCTGCGTTTCCGCAGTAATAATTATTTGACACGCCGGTCTAATTTTTATTTATGAATATAATAAATTAAAATTTTTAGGAACTGTAATGGCGCTGAAAGCAACAATTTTTAAAGCTGACATGCAAATAAATGACTCATGCAGAAATTATTATGATTTTCATTCCCTGACTGTTGCGCAGCATCCGTCAGAAACTGATGAAAGACTGATGATCCGTCTGAGCGCTTTCGCATTCTTTGCTGATGAGAATCTTAAATTTACAAAAGGTCTTTCAGCTGAAGATGAGCCTGAAATCTGGATCAAAGATCTATCCGGAGGCATCAGGTTATGGGTGGAATTCGGACAGCCTGATGAACGACGCATTAAAAAAGCATGCGGAAAATCTGATCATGTTGCCGTAATATGCTATGGCAGAACAGGGCAACCATGGTGGGAAAAAACTAAGGCGAAACTTGATCTGATGGATAATCTGTCGGTTTATTATTTTAATGTGGATGATACCGAAGTTTTAAAATCCATGGTAAGCAGAACAATGAACATGCAGTTTTCGATTGACGACAGTTATATATATTTGACATGTAATGATAAAACGGCCGGGATTGAAATAGAATCCTGGAAAGATGCTGCTGCAGATATGTAATTATTATGGGTAATTTCCCGCTTGCTGATTCAATTTAAACTTTATTACATTAAAATTATGCTTGAAAAACAGGGTGCAGGTGTAATCTGTAAAGATAACTGAAAAATATTCCGGAGCATGATTATGAAAAAAAATGCAATCCTTTTTCTGTCAGTAGCCTTTCTTTCTTTAGCCAGCAGTAAAGCTGCATATTCACTTGATAGAACTGAGTTTCTGAAAAATAAATCCACAGTGAGTGAAATTTCTTCAGTAATTGAATCGGGGAAATTTACTGAAAATTTCAGTGCATCAATTGAAGCTGTTTATCTGTTCAGGAAGCGAAATGCTGCGGCATCACAGTTTTTTTCATGTACGATGGCTAAAACGGCGGTAAATAATTATAAAGAGCTTCTGATCAGGGATTCGGATGAAAAACAATACTGGATTCCCCTTAGCAGGGACATGTGTGATAAAATTGAAAAAAATTACAGAAAGAATGATAAAATCATCTTTTATGTCGTGTTCTTTTTCAAAGAAAAAAGCAAACAGTATAATTATGACATAATGAGCTGTGATTTTATAAAAGCAGACAGGGATGATAAAATGCAGTACTGGTAAGACGCATTTACCGCTGCATTTTAAATAACTCCTCACTGAATACAGCATATCTGCACCTGAATTCAACATTCCATTGCAACAGATAAAAATAACTCATTTGGAGTTTTAAATCCTAATGAACGTCTCGGTCTATTATTTAAT
>JAFGJZ010000187.1 GCA_016928815.1 Spirochaetota bacterium | reverse complement strand
TCATAAAGTATTAATGAGAAAATCCTGTGATAAAAATGCGAAATCTTTACTTTATAAATTTGCTTTTTCGACACTACGATATTCAGCATGGGCGAGAGAATATTATGACAAACAGAGATCTAAAGGGAAACTTCATTCAGTCGCAATTCGTGCTTTGTCAAACAAGTGGGTTAAAATAATTTTTAAAATATGGAAAGATGAAATTTTTTATGAAGACATGCAAAAAGTTTTAGCTGTTGCTTGACATAGTAGGTGTGCTACATCGCCTGTCTATCGCCTGCAACATCGCCTGATTATCACCTGTAATGTTACCTGACGATAGACAGACGACTAGTTCTGCAAATACATGAATCTTTCAGATAAAATAACATATAATGAACAGCTGATCATTACCAGCCATTATTTAATATCATGAGCAAATGTAATGATTTTACGCAGTCATCAGGTGAAATACACTTGACAATCTAATTATTTTTTTAATATTTTATTAAACATGCTTAAGTGTTCATAAATATAAATTCCTTATAATCCTGTGCTGACAAAAATATAATTACCTATTTATGGATAATCATAATAAAACCCATTTAAAAACATACCGGCATTCAGGAGGAAATAAAATGAAAAACAGACATCTCTACCATTTTATATTCTGTATAATAATAGTTCTTTCACATGCCTGCATGAAAAATGAAAACGGTCAAAATTCCGGAAGCAGCCGTTTTTCCGATATTTCAGACAGACCTTTTGATGAACTGCACAGCCTGTCGGGAAATACCAAAGACAGATATCTTTATTTCGGAAACATAAAAATCAAAAAACCGGGTGTCCTTGTAAAAAAAGAACTGAAATCATTTCTCGGAAGATGGGAAGGAGCAAAAACCGGAACTCCGGTAAAAAATGACTGGCTTGCAGTTTTAACTGTTTACGAAATTTCCGGAAATCTTGCCAGAATATGTATCGGCACAGGCACTGACATGCACTATCCGCTTGCAGTTGCTGAAATAACAGCCACACCAGTAAAAAAGAACGGAAGATATTTTCTAAGCTACACAGGCCCGGTAATAACACCACGAGGAACGATAGACGGGGAAATAATATTCTGGTTGGACGATGCTGACGAAACTCTTAAATTCAGCGTTAGTGGTACAGACTCTGCATTTAATGAAATGTTTGACTGCCGGAAAAATGAGACTGTTCTAATATTTAAAAATCTCCGTAATGATCTTGGGAAAAGAAATATTACAGTTCATGAATTTTCCTCCCCGAAAATAAAAGAAATCAGCGGAAAATATCTTCTGTACGATCCGTCAGATAACACCGGGAACGGGAAACTTCCTTTACTTGTTTTTTTTCACGGTTCAGGAGATACCGGACTGGATCCATTGGCCTTATGGAAAGCAAGTCCTTTCAGATATATTGCCGATAAAGGCAGTCTGCCTTTTTTAATGGTTGCTCCGGTTTTAAATAAGCCGCTTCAGGCTTTCCCTTCAGATTTTTTTCCTATGCTGTTAAATGAAATCAGACAGAAATATAAAATCGACGAAAGCAGGATTTACGTAACCGGTCTGAGCATGGGCGGATTTGCCGCATGGGAATCAGCATTTTCAATGCCTGACAGAATTGCAGCGATAGCTCCGTTAAGCTGTGCAGATACTGAATTTTTCATACTGGGGCGGGAGAGATTCAGACCTTTTACAGATGATGATTACAGAAAGATTAAAGGCATGCCGGTTTATGCTGTCAACGGCCGACTTGATCCTATCATACCGGCGGGATCAGCCGTAAAGACTTTCGAAAAAGCAAAAAATTCCGGCATTAACATGAAGTACGAAATAATTGAAGACGGTGATCATGACACATGGTCAAAAACATACGGCAGCATGGAATTTTATAATCAGCTGCTGCAGCATTCATTACCTGCTAAGAAATGAAAATGGAATTCAATTCTGGTGTCATATCAATCTGTATTTCTCCTGATCACTTTCAACTGTTAACTTGTCTTGATAAAAAAACACATCATTTGCAGGTGAAAAGTCAAGCAGATATTGCCTCTTGTTCAAACTGAATGATTTACCCAGCACTACTTTCTGCATTTAAAATAGAAATTTTATCTTGATATAAAAAGTGGTGCCGGGTTATTATTGTAGCGGTGTGCCGAGTTTATGGAGGCATCAAGAATATTATAGATTAAAAAGGGTGATAACTGTTCTAGAGCTTTGAGGTGATCAGGAACATTTACCGTGCGGATGGGAGCGCAGCTATCCTGAAGGATATCTGGTAATATACTGCTGGTTTTAATAAGATGATAAGGGAGCAAAATGTGCTGAAGTTTAAAGACAAAAATCTACAGGATCACATTGAGAACAATTATGGTCAGGTTATTGATCCATCAGAAATTATGGAGATAACTATTGAAGGGGTTAACATATATGACCTCTCTGGCATTGAAAATTTAACAGCACTAATAAAGTTATCCCTGAGACGCTGCAATATATCTGACATAACTCCCTTAGCCTCTAACACACAGCTGACTCACCTTGATTTATATTCCAATTATATTACCGATATAAGTCCTCTTCAAAAACTGATTAACCTGGAAGCAGTTTACCTTAACTGGAATAAGTTTATAGTGGACATAGCACCATTAAAATACTTAGAAAAATTAAAAAAACTGGAACTGGAAACGATAAAAATTAAAGATATCAGTTTTTTGAAAGAACTGCCGCTATTGACCCATTTGAGTTTATCAGGAGATCACCTGGATGATTTTTCTCCATTACTTGAACTGCCGGATCTTCAAAGTATTAAAATTCAGTTTAATGAAAAAACTGAGGTCAATTCACTATTTGATGTTTTAAAAGAAGTTCCGTCATTACGTACCTTAAGCCTTTGCAACAATGATGATATTCGGGATATTCCGGATATCTCCAAACTTGAAAATATTACAAAACTTGTCCTTATATCAGAAGGTCTTAAAGACTTAACACCCATTAGCGGATTAACAAGCCTGTCTTCTCTATCTTTAAGCTGTGATACCAGCGATATTTCACCTTTGGCCAAATTAACCGATCTTGCATATCTGGACTTAAGCTACATTAAGCTTGGCAGTATAAAACCGCTGGAAAAACTGAAAAAATTGGAACAGCTCAATTTAAAGAGTACCAGTATAAGAAGTGTAAAGCCGCTGGAGATGTTAATTAATTTACAATACCTGAACATAGATAGCAATAAGATTAAAGATCTCAAGCCTTTATCCGGATTGATTAATCTTGTAAATCTGAGCATTCGGGAAAATAACCTTGAGGATATAACTCCGCTTCAGGATATGGTTAACCTTGAGGAACTGGATCTTTCTGAAAACAATATTGCTGATGTCAGTCCTCTGGGAAAATTAAAGAAGTTAAGAAAATTAGATTGTTATCCAAACAGATGTATTACTGACATATCTCCATTATCCGAATTGGATAATATTTTAGAACTGAGATTGGATTTTAGTGAAGAAAATATTGATTTTACACCACTTTGTAAACTGGACACACTACAAAAGCTATACCTTCATATTAATCATGGCAAAGATATTGAGTTTATCTCAAACTTAAAAAACATCAGTGACCTGAACTTGAATATTTACCTTTGTGGTATATATGATTTAAAGCCGCTGGCAAATTTGACGGAGCTTACCAGGTTGGTACTTGAATTCGAGACTAAAGACCTGACTCCTCTGGCAAAGCTTCATAACCTGAAATATTTAGAATTAACAAATTATGAAAGAACAGACTTGAAGTTTTTAGCAGAGCTAACCAATTTAGAGTACCTAAAAGTTCATCTTAAAGATGAAAATGACATCACACCTATTAAATACCTGGAAAAACTTAGTGAGCTCTCAATTATAGGTGAAAAAGTCACCGATATCAAAGCGTTATCCGGTTTAAGCAAATTAAGAAAACTCAGGATAGATAGTGAAGAGCTTAAAGACATTGTGCCTTTAGGAAATTTGACAAACCTGAGGGAATTAAGTTTTAATGGCTGCAAGATTACCGATATCAGCCCATTATCATCACTAAAAGAGCTTGAAGAACTTGACCTGAGATATAATGCAGTCAAAGATATTACCCCATTACACAATTGCCCCAGGTTGATAAGGCTGGATATCTCCGATAATAATATGATTGTAGCGGAAGGTTCGGAAAACCTTAAAGTAATAAGAGAGATAGAAAGCCGATCAGGGTCTGATGTTGACTATAGGAATAATTTACTCAAGTCTGTTACAACACAGAAAATAGAAGCTGCCGATTATTGGGAGAATATGGATTCTGAAGAGCAAAATCGGATATTGGCGGACGTAAAGCCTCTGGTTGTTGAGATATACAAAAGAACTGAAGATCTCTATTTTATAGATGAAAATGAAAATAATTTCTTTGAATTTATCTCGGCAATAGAAAATCCCGCCGGCAAAAAACAGATGGCCTTTTATGCACATGTTTTAAATCTTATCCTGGACAGACAAATCAGAATTTATTCCGCAAAAGATAAAAAGACCTTCAATTCTACCGAAAATATGATGGGCGGCAGCCTGTACCGGTTATTTTTAAAGTATCCGGAGTTCTTTTTTTATTATGTATTTTTTACTCCCATGGACCTGTACAATGACTATGGCCTTCCTCTTGTTACAGCCTTTAATGAAATAAAATATCATTGGGACAAAACCCTGTTTATCAGTTTTAGAAAGTTTGCAGAGTATCTGAAGTCAAACATAGATCTATCCATGCATGAAGAAGCACCGGAATACCTTTCAAATTTTCTTTTCAGTATTGAGGAAGAAATTAGTGATGAGAATGCTAAAACAGCTCGAAGCGTGGAGCAGTCTTTAAAAGTTGATTATGGAGATTTTGCTTAAAACAACTACTGATCTAGCCCCGACAGCATGTTCCGGAGACCGGGACGTGAATATTTTTTTATAAAATTAAACTTATTTTTTTCCTAAAGCCCTTTTTTTGTACACGATTAATAATTCCATGTAAATCATCTGAAATTCATATTTATCTT
>JAFGJZ010000186.1 GCA_016928815.1 Spirochaetota bacterium | reverse complement strand
TTTATTTTGCCCATTACTTACTCCCAATGACTGCATAAAATCTCCGGCCCAAAATCCTTATGAAACTGAAAAGCTGAATCGACAACAATTGATGCAATTTCCTCTATCTCCTTTCGCGTCTTCGCGGCTTCGCGTGAGTCATATATTTTTTCCAACTCCCTTCGCGGCCTCGCGGCTTCGCGTGAGTCATTTATTTTTTTTAAATTCATGAACAATATTTCTATCATTTCAAAGAACACAGCTTCTCCAGTCACCCCTAAGAATGCCAATGCACCTCTGCATCCGGAGGACTTCCATGCCGCCGGAACGGGCTATGGTCATCAGATTAAAGCCGGATAATTTCATGATCAAAATAGAATGTTTACAACGAAAAGTCAATAAGGAAAAAAGTGAAAATACTGCTGCCTTGCCTACGTCAGAACAACAGGACCGTTTTCAGTAATTGCGATCGTGTCTTCAAACTGAGCGGACAGCCGTCCGTCGATTGTTTCCGCAGTCCAGCCGTCTTCGAGAATCTCGACATCGGGCAGTCCCGCATTTACAATCGGCTCTACTGCAAGAACCATTCCCTGGCGGAGACGCTGCCCCCGGTCCTTTTCGCCGTAATGAAAAATTACCGGAGATTCGTGCACTGCAAAACCGACGCCGTGACCGGTAAACTCACGGACAATGCTGAAACCTTCAGCTTCAACATATTTCTGAATCGCCCAGCCGAGAGTCCCGAGCCTGTTCCCGTCGAAACAGTTTTTAACGCCTATCTCCAGCGCCCGTCTCGTTGTTTCAATGAGCCTGAGAGCATCATCCTCAATTTCGGGGACAAAAAAAGTCCGGCAGGCATCGCCGAAATAACCTTTCTTCACGACTCCGACATCTATTTTCACAAGATCACCTTTTCGGATGATCTTATGCTTTGACGGAACGCCGTGCACGACCTCACTGTTAAGGGAAATGCATGTTGCATGATAATAATCATTAACAAGTTTGAATGAAGGCTTTGCTTTATGTCTGCTTATGACCGATTCAACATACTTATCAATTTCAAGCGTTGACTGGTTTTCAAGATTATAAATGGAGAGTTTTGCAAAAATATCTTTTATGACAAGGCATGACTCCTGAATTCTTTTAATTTCATCAGGAGTCTTCAGCCGTATGTCCGAACCCGAATCCAAAAATCAATCCTCTTCAGCTGCGACAGCCGTAATTTCAACTTCAGCCTGTTTCTTCTTCGATGCATCGGAATTTTCATCCTTGATGAGACCGGTTTCCTTTTTGACTTTCAGTTCAATTTCAGAACTCATTTCAGGATGTTCGGCAAGAAATTTCTTCGCATTCTCACGGCCCTGTCCGATTCTGTCCTCACCGTACGAATACCATGTTCCTGATTTCTTGACGATCTCAAGCTGCACTCCCAGATCTAGTATTCCGCCTACCCTTGAAATTCCTGTTTCATACATCATGTCAAATTCGGCTTTCTTGAAAGGAGGTGCGACCTTGTTCTTGACGACCTTGACCCTTACTCTGCTTCCGATGGAATCCTCTCCGGCTTTAAGCGTCTCAATCCGGCGGATGTCAAGTCTTACAGACGCATAAAACTTCAGAGCATTACCGCCCGTAGTAGTTTCGGGAGAACCGAACATTACTCCGATTTTATGTCTGATCTGATTAATAAAAATGACCGACGTGTTTGATTTTGATATTATTCCCGTCAGTTTTCTAAGCGCCTGGCTCATCAGCCGCGCCTGAAGACCCATGTGAGAATCTCCCATATCGCCTTCGATTTCGGCTTTAGGAACAAGAGCCGCAACCGAATCAATTACAACTATGTCTATCGCACCCGACCGCACAAGAGACTCGGTTATCTCAAGAGCCTCCTCGCCCGTATCAGGCTGCGAAACCAGCAGTTCATCCGTATTTACACCAAGTTTTTTCGCATATACCGGATCAAGAGCATGTTCCGCATCCACAAACGCGGCTACACCGCCAGCTTTCTGCGCTTCGGCAACGATATGAAGCGTAAGCGTCGTTTTACCGGATGATTCAGGTCCGTAAATTTCCGTAATTCTTCCGCGCGGAATACCTCCGAGACCGAGAGCGACATCAAGCTCTATGGAACCCGTGCTGATGAAATCAAGAGCGACACGCGCCGTATCATCTCCCAGCTTCATTATTGAACCTTTTCCGAACTGTTTCTCTATCTGCGCGATAGCGGATTCAAGCGCCTGATTTTTCTGATCTGATTCATTCTGTTTTGCCATTGGATATCTCCCTTTATCTTTCTATATATATAACGAAAAAAACTCAATTTTTGTTAAAAAAAATTTATAATATCACTGTTTTTTGTCAAGGGAAATATACTAAATTTATGTATAGTTGTTAAAATAATTGGCTTGAAATTTACGCCTGGAAAGATTATTCTTGTTTTATAGAGGATATAACTTGAAACCATTGATTAAATCATCAGCAGTAATTCTTATTCTGCTTTTTACGGCATGCGTGGCGCCTATTATCATCAATTATGAAAATAAATTCTACACAAAAAGAAAATCAAACGTGAAAATCATTCCGTTTTACGGTGATATCAACCAGATATACTACTACCAGCAGAATCTTCCCGTATTCAACACGATAAACCTTGACGAGAAGTACATGTATTACAATAACAACAGCGAATCGTACAAATCACTCGATGACGAGAGAAGCAAGGTTTTCTACATAATCATTTCAACAAGGTTTTGATGTTATGTATTCTGTGATCAAACCTGTTGAGGCTGTAGGCTTTTTCAATACTTGATTTGGCTTTTTTTCTGTTTCCTTCGGCAATTTCCGATTCGGACATTTTAAGCCATCCTCCGTAAAAATTCGGGACAAGTTCCGTCACCTTGTGATAATAATCCTGCGCTCCGGCAAAATCACCCAATCTGAATTTCACTTTGCCCTGTCTCAGATATCCCCATGGATTTTTCGGGAATGCGCTGATTACGCGGCGGTATGACTTTTCGGCTTCGGCATGATTTTCCTCATCCATGTAATAATCGCCTTCAAGAATATCAGTCACCCAGCACTGTCGTGCAAGCACCCGGTGATGATTTTTAAAATCCTTTTCCTTGTACCATGCACCTTCACGGACAAGACCCGCGGTATTTCTGATATCCTCGAATTTCGCTTTCAGATCTGTTTCGTCGGAATTGACTGTTATGATGCTGTCCTTTGCCTTAAACCAGACACTGTCATCGATAATGCCTTTCAGCTTGGCGCTTTCATATCCGAAACTTCCGGGGAAATAAATCGCCTTCATTATGATGACATTTCCCGGCAGGGTCTGTTTAATGATTCTTTTGGTATGATTAATATCTGATTTTGTTTCATCGGGATAACCGACCGTAATAATTTCAGAGTAATATATTCCTGTTTTGCGTATGAGAGCTGTCGCGCGGAGAATATCCTCGGTTTTCATTTCAGAATCATAACTGTCAAGCAGTTTGACCGAACCGGTATTTACGGTAAGCAGTATTCTTTCAAGACCGGCCAGTTTCATCTCAACAAGCATTTCCTCATCCAGCATTTCAGGACGGGATTTGCAGTTCCACATCAGATAAAGATGCTTTTTTCTCAGCTTTCTGCAGAAATCAATAACCCTGTCCTTCTTTACCGTAAAGTTATCATCCTTTATTGAGAAATACACAATGCCGTATTTTTTGTAAATGAAATCAATCTGTCTGACCATTTCATCGGGTGTTCTGAAAATGATCTTGTTGTCACGGTATTCCGGACTCGTAAAATACCTGTTGGCATTGAGAACTCCCCGTGATGACATGAGAAACTTATACTGCTCATTATGGTCAATACCGAGAGAATCTCCTGAAAAAAACGGAGGAGGCACAATTTTCGAAAGATTCTTTATTCTCTGTCCCTGAAATACTTTTTCCGGAAAATTTTTTCCGGATGACAGCTTCTCGAGCAGAAATTCAACTGATGATTCAGGCTCGTCCCGGAGAATGAAATCAACTTCAGTCCAGCGCTCGAGAATACCGTTGACCAGAAATGTCGCCAGAGGACCGCTTACGGCTATTTTATATCTGGGATTGTTCTTTTTCAGTTCACGGACAAGTCTGATTGTTTCAAAACGGTTATGCGAAAACATTGTAGTAATAATCAGATCAGGCGATCCGGATGTAAGTTTTTTCATACCTGCAGTTTTATCAATTTTCGAAAAATTGATCATTGTCACTTTGTGTTTTTTCGATTCAAGATACGCGCCCAGGGCGGCAAAATTAATCGGCATCATGCTCAGGTAATAATTATGCCTGTCTTTAATATCGCATGCATAGAAGAGAACAATTTTCATGAAAACCGCCGTAATGAAAGTGAATATATTATAAAATATGGAATGTTTGCTGTCAATTAGATTTGCAGTTCAAAGTTGAAAGTTAAAAGTTGGTAAAGTTTGTAAAGTTTATAAAGATGTAAGTTTTTACAGCTGTATGATCAAAATAATTAAAAATTCAGCATTCAAAATTCAGAATTACATCATTATTCATTATTCTCTGCCCTATTCCCGCTTGACATTTCAAAAAAACAAATAATCATTAAAAAATAATTGCGATATAATACCATTAAAATAGTGATGCTTCTATATTACCGGAGGATACGGATGTATAAAAAAATAATTTTTTTAATTGCACTACTTATTCTTACGCTTTCTTCATTTCAGGCGTTTTCACAGGATAAAAGTCTTAAGATTTACGTACCGAAAGCACCGCCGTCAATTCCACTGCTGAAACTTGAGCAGAAGGGATATGACATTGACATCATATACTATAATGACGTCACTACTGAAATACTGCCCAGAATTCTTAAAAACGAAAAAGCCCTTTACATAATACCGACTAATGTCTCGGCAAAATTATATAATAAAGGGAAAAACATCAGACAGCTTTCCATTGCAAGCATGGGCATAGTTAAAATAATTTCCACCGACCCTTCAGCTTCGAAAATATCAGACCTTGACGGGAAGGAAATACACATACCGGCTCCCGGATCATCTCCGGATGTAATTGCGCGTTTTCTTTTCAGCCGCAATAAGGTTTCACCGGCAATAAAATACGGTTCAACTCCGGAAATTACACAGCTTCTGCTTGCCGGGAAAATCAGGTCAGCCGTTCTTCCCGAACCGATGGCATCGCTTGTTCTGACTAAAAAGACGGATGCACGCATGATCTCCGATACAAAATCGGACTGGGCCGCTGCCGTGAAAGGCTCCGGAGGAATTCCGCAGGTGGGAATATGCGGTGAAGGTTCATATATCAGTAAGATGAGCGGACAGATAAAATTATTTCTGAAAGACTACGGCCGTGCCGTAAAGGAAGTAAACGCCAACCCGGGTGATGCGGCGGCTGAAGGCAGAAACAGACTGGAAATTGCGCTTCCGGCCGCAGTACTTGCAAAATCAGTTCCGGAAATGAATCTTGTCAATATTACCGGAGATGATGCATATGAAGAACTTGTAATCTACTTCAGGGTTCTTCTTGAAATGGATTCATCATCGCTTGGAGATAAAATTCCTGACGGAAATTTTGTAATCAGATAGATGAAAGTAACCGGATTACTGAAAACGGCCGCCGGAAAAATATCCGGCGTTCTGCTCATACTTCTTGTATGGAGCATATCTGCATCGTACATTTCGGACATTTTCATACTGCCGGGTCCGCAGGAAGTATTCCTCATTCTGAAAAAACTTGTTGTTTCCGGTTCGGCATTTTCCGAATTCAGGATAACTTTCATCCGAAGTATCGCAGGTCTCTCAATTGCACTCTGCATCGGAACGTCGGCAGGCATTCTACTGGGATTAAGCAGAACGGTCTATGATGTTTTCCACTCCGTTGTAGTTTTCATTCAGTCAACTCCGGTAATCGCATGGATTCTTCTTGCGATCATCTGGTTTTCTACGGAAATGGTTCCCGTTTATGTTGTAGCAATAGCCGTTATTCCTGTCATAACGCTTAATTGCACGGAAGGCATTCTCCGGACAGATAAAAAAATTCTGCAGATGGCGGCATTGTACAAAGTCGGAAAATTCAGAATATTATATTGCATTTACCTTCCGGCAGTCACCGGGTATCTGATATCTGCGGTTAAAATTGCTCTCGGACTTACTTTCAGGGTTGCAGTAATGGCTGAAGTCCTTGTCCATCCCGGAAACGGAATCGGTGAAAAAATGAACTGGGCCAGAATTAATATTGAAACAGGCGAAGTTCTTGCATGGACCGTAATCATTGTGGCGGCAACATTACTGTTCGACCAGATTACGGATATTCTATTCAGATTTTTATTCAGGAAATACAATGATTAAGATTAAAAACATCAGTAAAAGCTACGGCGGAATTCAGATTCTTGATGACATATCAATGGAAATACGGTCAGGCGGAACCACTGCAATCTGGGGACCAAGCGGCTGCGGGAAAACAACCCTTTTCAACATTCTTTCCGGGCTTGAAAAAAACTACAAAGGCTCCATAGAAAATCTTCCCGGAAAAATCAGTTACTGTTTTCAGGAGGACCGTCTTCTGATGCATGAATCAGTGGCCGGCAACATACGCTTTGTCAGAAAAACCCATGATGAAGAACTCCTTGCAGAACTTCTCAGCATATTCAGACTTGATGAACTTAAAAGCAGGAAAGTGAGGCATTTGAGCGGAGGACAGAAACAGAGAACCGCAATCGCAAGAGCACTGTATTTCGACGGGGATCTCCTGCTGCTTGATGAACCGTTCAGATCTCTTGATCTTGAACTGAAGCTGAAAATTCTGTCGGATATCATCCGGTTCCAGAAAAAACACGAGCTTACGATAATTCTTGTAACTCATGATGCCCAGGAAGCCTATCTGCTTGCAGATACCATTTTTACCCTGAATGAAAAACCATGCAGCATCAGGGAACGTCATGAAATCAGAACCGATAAATCCCTGCGCACTCCTTTCGACATCCGGATTTCAGAAATATTCCGGGATTATTACCTGTAACATCGCCTGTCTATCGCCTGCTACATCGCCTGTCTATCGCCTGCTACATCGCCTGTCATGGTGCCTGTCTGGTGCCTGTCATTATGCCTGTCGATCGTCAGACAGGTTATCTGCTAATTATCTGGAAAGCGATAAAAACGGCGCAGATAATCACAGGAACAAACCAGGTAACGAACATAATCCGTTTTTCAATTATTTCAAGATCATTCTCCACAACTGAGAATTTCCGGCCGATTTCATCCACGACTGAAGATCTGAATTCATTCAAATGGGCTGATAATTTCTCATCATACTCCTTTTTCCCTGCGGATATGATTTCGTCTTTAAGCATTTTATATTCTTCAAAACTGAGTGTTCTGGAACTGTTTTTAATAGCGGACATGATGCCTCCTGATATATTCTATATATCGGACATTTCCGGCTAAAAAATAAAATTCCTGATTTCAGATAAGGCGGCTGTGCCGGCTGAAGATCACTTTAGAAGATCTCTGGATATCGCAGCGGCAGCTTCAAATTTCTTCTGACTGTTGTATATGTTAAGAAGCAGTTTTCGTGTCTCCACATCTTCCGGAAATTCCTTAAATGCGGCTTCCGCATTCATTTCCGCCTGGCGGAGATAATTCACGTTTTCAGGTTTTGTCTTCTGAAAAATGCTGTAATATGCATACGCTCTGTAGTAATAGAGATCATACCTGTCATATCCGTCTTTTGCCGAAGCATCGAGATATTTTATAGCATTGGCATAATCCCCTTCCTCGCAAAGAGAAGCGCCGTAATAAAATTCAAATTCCTGATTTCCGGCGAGATTAAAATCCTTCAGTTCACCTATTACATCACCGTACATTCCCGCCCTGAAAACCCTGCGCAGAATATCCGACATGCCGCTCAGAGTCCGTTCATCACCTTCATATATCCGAAGAAGAATAGAAAGCGCCTTTTCCTCCTGATTCAGTTCAGAATAATATTCTGCTTCAAGTTTAAATGCCTCGACAGGTTCAGGATATGATACAGTAATTTTATCTATGAGTATTTCAAATTCCCTGTATTTTTTATTCTTAAGCAGATCAGCCGCCTTCTGAACATATTGCTCATATCTGTCTTTCTGCAGTACACCGAAATATATTCTATTGTAGAAAATATATACGCGCCTGCTGAAGAACCATGATCCTGCGATTATGCCGGCGATTACGGAGATGATTAAAATTAAACGGAACAGTTTTTTTATCACAAAACCTCAAAAAAAAATAATTATTGCCAAAAAACCATATTATATTATTTTAGAAGAAATTATACAAAAAAAGCAATTTTTTTTTACATTTTTTGAGAATTTTACGTTATATAACTGAAGGGATAATCAATGAAAATCAAATATTCGGCAATCTTTGTTCTATTAGCGGTATTTATCATTTTAAATCCGGTTTTCGCGCTATCCGGTGATGAGGCTGTTGCCAATTTTAAAGCAAGAATGAGTTCGATCGGAACACTCGAAGGTGTAATTTCAATTACCTACAGCTCGGGCAACATTCAGTCGGGAAATTTCAAATACATGGCTCCCGGCAAAATTTATGTGAAGTTTACAAATCCCGCTGGAAAAATAATTGTTTCGAACGGGAAAAAGCTCTGGATCTATGACACGTCATCAGCAATCTGCGGTGTTCAGGAACTTGGAGGCGGCGGAAGCGGCGGAATCGCTTCATTTGTAAACGGTTATTATGCCATTGCGACTTCGAGAGGAAGCGACACAATCATCAAGCTGAAAAGTTCAGGAAAGACCTATTCGGAGGTGACGCTGCTTGTTGACAGTTTGTTTACGATGAAAAATGCGTCATTCCGTGATGACAAGGGAAACGGTTTCAGTATTTCACTCAGCGGACTTCGGGTCGGTGAAAACATGCATGCAGGTCTTTTCGACTTCGATGTACCGTCAAATGCACAGCTGGTAAAAGACCCGCTGAATATAAGATAAGGTATAATGATTAATAAATTTAAAGCTCTGTTATGTTTCGCCGTACTTTTAATTACCGCAGACCTAACTGCTGAAGGACCCTTCTATACATATGTGGGCGGATTTACTGCCGGCGGAATGAACCGTATTTCATATTCCGACTGGATTGACAATGAAACCCGGACAAATGACGTTACAGGCTATAATGTACGCGCAGGAGTTCTCGCTGTTATTTTCGTAAATTTCTTTGCAGGAGAATTCGGATTGTCCGGATCATTCAACATGAACAGTATGGAAGAAACCCAGGTTCATTCAGCGGACTGGTACGGGCTTTTCAAATACGTGTTTAAATTCAACGACTCCTTTTCCCTGACCACCGGACCCGGCATTTACATGGAAACCCTCCCCGCATCCAGACAATATGACGGAGGCGGTCTGCAGTATTCTCTCGGTTCCTGTTTTTCAGTAACATCAGACTGGAACATTGAAACTGACCTTTTTTTCAGATACGGTTATTTCGGAATCGGAGAAGACTCGACAAAGATGAATTATGGAATACAGGTTTCGGTCACAAGAAAAGTCGGTAATCTCTGAAAATCAGATAAAATTTTTTTCAATATCCCTGGTTCTCCTGCTCATCTGCATCTGTTCGCTCTCATACGCCTATTTTCATTTTCTGCATTTAAAATCAGACCTCATTATATTTTCAGCTGCATTTATTCTGTTCTGCATTTCAATTTTCATCAAGTATGAAATTTCACCATGTTTTTTCAGCAGTTTCAGATACAGGGCAGCTTTAGTATTTCTGTTCACGGCAGCTGCCGCATTGCCCTATTTTTCCGTCATGAAAACATGCAGCGGCACATACAATCCTTCTGCTGAGAGTCTTAAAATCACACAGATACTATACCTCCGGAATTCCTCAATGATTACATGTACCGACGAAGAATCGGGTATGAAAGCATTTTCTTTCTGTCCGGAAAGTCTGCAGATTGAAAAAAATGCAGTCATCAGCGGAAACTTCAATTTCAGGAAAATAGAAGCAGCAGGCATGTATCCGGAATATCTAATTAAAAAAGGCATCACTTATTCATTCACTTTTAACAAGGACATTATTATTACACCTCCGGAAAAAACTGCCCTGCAGACAGCCTTGAGAATGAAATTAAATGCGCTCATAGATGCAAAGACCGGAAAGGAAAACGGCAAATACCTTAAGGCCCTGATTTTCGGAAATAAAAATTTTCTTGATAAAAAACTGCTTTACTACTCAAAACGCTGCGGAGTTCTGCATGTATTTGCCGCAAGTGGACTTCATGTAGGCGTTATAATTTTTCTTCCCATGTTTCTGCTCAGATTTGCATCAAAAAAAGCAAGGTATGCTGCAGCCGTCTTTCCGGCTCTCCTGTATTTATATACCGCCGGTTTTCCGGTCTCGCTTATGCGCGCCTCGATTATGTTCTTCGCCGCGGCATATGCAGTAATCAGGAACAGAAGCGAAAACGGATTCAATTGTCTTTTCATGGCGGCCCTGATAATTCTTGCGCTTTTCCCCAACGAACTTTATTCACTTGGATTTCAGCTTTCATTCTCGGCTACAATGTCCATAATGCTTTTTTACAGGAAAATCTGCAGCCTGTTCAAATCACTTCCGTTCAAATTGTCGGAATCCCTGTCACTGTCCTTTTCTGTCCAGTTTCTTGTTCTGCCTGTAATGTATTTCACACTGCATGAAGTAAATCTCAATTCAATACCCGCAAATATAATTTTCATACCTTTCATTTCATTCATATTCATTGCCGGACTTACCTGCCTTGCCGTACCGGAATCATTTTTTTTCTATCATTACATAAGAAAGATTTATGATGTTTTGTGCAGCCTTGTACCTGCAGTTGCAGGAAAACTGTCCATTCTGCCTTTCTACTTCACGGGAAGGGAAACAGGATGGTTTTTACTGCTGCCACCGCTTCTGCTGCTGATTGTATTTTTGAAATTAAAAAAACCAAAAACATATATGTTTACGGCAGCATATGTAACATTCATTTTAATATTCATGTTTAAATTCAGTAAATCAGGTGAAACAGGAATAGACATAAGAGGTTCCGAAATGACACTGAACAGATCACTTCACAACACCATGGAATTCGAAAAAATCACCGATTATTACAATTCAAGTCATATTGAATCCGTTGTTGTTTATCTTGACACGAATGACACAGGCAACACTGAAACAGTGAACCGTCTGATCAGCACTATAAATATTGATAAAATAATAATAGATGAAAATATTAAATATGCGCAATCGACATACTTTCTCTTTAATAAAATCGAATCAGAAAAGATAAATTTTGATGTAATTAAAATTGACAAAACGTCCGAAAATTGATAATGTACATTATAAATATATAACCTAGGTAAAAATATTGGAATTGATTGATAAAACCGTACAGGATTTTGCATCCAGAAATAAAAGTATAATGGATAAATTCAATTCAGGAAATGAAGTTCTCCTGCGGTTTTCATTCCCCGGCAAAGAAGTTCTTTCAACAATTAATGGCATAATGGCACTTTCACTCGGTTCTCTTGACCTGATGTACCTTCTTGAATCAATCGTCACAATTCTGAGGGAATGTGTTCTCAATGCGACAAAAGCAAATACAAAACGCCTTTTTTTTCAGAAAAAAGGCGCAGATATGAACGACCAGGAAACATACGATTCAGTAATGCTGCAGTTCAAGGATGACATAATCGGCGACTTCGAAACAATCAGGAAGGAACTTCTTAAAAGCGATTTTAAAGTTGATTTCAAATTAAAAAAGGAACAGAACTCATTTATAATAAAAGTAGAAAACAATGCGGTAATTCATCCGAATGAAGAGCGGAGAATTAATGAACGGATTTTAAACGCAAGAAAATTTAATGATTTCAATGAAGCCTATGAACAGATGTTTGACGAAACAGAAGGAGCCGGGCTCGGAATTATTCTGACGATAATGCTTCTTAAAAATCTCGGCATTCCTGTAGATAATTTTTCAATTAAAGCTGAAAACAGAAAAACGGTTGTATCACTAATCATTCCGATGCAGCTGAAGACTCCTGAAATAGTAACTGAAGTTAAAAAACAGATTATAAACGAAATCCATGTTCTGCCTACATTTCCTAAAAATGTCATCGAGCTTATTGAACTTTGCGATAATCCGGAAGCAAATATCTCAATGATGGCTCAGAAAATCCAGGTTGATCCTTCTCTTACGGCAGATGTGCTAAAACTCGCAAACTCGGCCGGATTCGTTTCAGCAAAGCGCATCGATACCATAAATGAAGCTCTGATGAGGATAGGATTATCAAATCTGAAATACATACTGATTGCAGCTAGTTCAAGAGAGATCATGGATAAACGGTACAAGAAATTTGAAATGATCTGGAACCACTGCTACAAGGTCGGGTTTTATGCCAGACATCTTGCGCTTGAACTGAAATTGAATTCCATTGCGGAAAAAGTTTTCATATCATCGGTACTTCATGATCTGGGCAAAATCATACTTCTGTCAGTCGATCTTTCATTAACCGAATGGATTTCCGATTTTGTCAAGGAACGGGGAATCCGGACGACAACAATTCTTGAAGAGGTATCTCTGGGAATAAGTCATTCCGCAATCGGAAAGCTGCTTGCGGAGAAATGGAATTTTTCTGAATTTCTGACAGAAGGCATCGCTTACCATCACTCACCTCTTCAGGCGACTGATGAAAATAAATCCATCGTGTTTCTGACGTATTTCGCCAACATTCTGTGCGGAATTGAATCAAAAAAATACGACTATTACTACATCGATCCGATAGTACTTGACCATCTCGGACCTTTTACTGAAAACGCCATCAAGGACATCCACGAAAAAATAAAAAAAGAATTTCTGGCAAAGGCATAGAGCAATGCCCTATACGCTCGAGTCTTCCGCCAAAGGTGCTCCGGTACTCGTATATACCGATGAGAAAACAGGAAAAAAAATCAGCATTCACTCGGCTTACAATCCGGTGAAAGAAGCCGAACGTCTTGCCGGTTCCTTTCACCCCGGAAGGTCATCACTCATAATCGTGACAGGAATCGGACTCGGGTTTCATATAGCTGAACTCAAAAAAAAATTCCCCGGATACCGGATAATCGTTCTTGAACGTGATGAATATGCAGCGGATCTGTGCCGTAGAATTAATCCGGAATCTCTCAAAGGGATTGAACTGATATTCCAAAAGGAAAAACTTCTGTCTCTTTTTGAAGAAGAGGACATTTCATCATTCAGGGGTTTCAGGACATTATATTTCAGAACAGTCTACTCGATCGAACCGGATTTCTATAATGACATAATTTCGGACATTAGAAAACTCATAAGTTCAAAAGTTTCCGATCTGCTTACCAGGTTTGAATTCGAGGAACTCTGGGCTGAAAATATTCTTAAAAATACCGTAAAAATAATTTCAAACCACAGGATCATTGAATTTTTCGGTAAATATTCAGGATACCCGGGCGTTATCATTTCCGCCGGACCCTCTTTAAGAAAAAACATCAGCAGCCTGAAACTTATTCAGGACAGAGCCGTTCTCATTTGCGTTGATACGGCGCTTCCGGTGGTTGAAAAAGCGGGAATCAAGCCTCACTTTGTCATTGCTCTTGATGCCCAGAAACATACATTAAATCACTTTCTCCCTCACATGAATTCCGACATCCCTCTAATTGCAGATGCCGTAAGTTATCCGCGTGTAAGTGACGAATACAAAGGTAAACTGATATTCAGTTCGACGGCAAAATATTATGATTCCTCCGACGGAAAATACAGACGTGAAACGACTCCGTTCCTGGACTGGCTTGAAAAACACATACCGCCGATCGGAGACATCCAGTCAGGAGGATCGGTGGCAACCTCCGCCTTCGATCTGATCCTTAATCTCGGATGCAGCTCCATCATTCTGATAGGTCAGGATCTGGCATATACCGGACGGGAGATTCACTCCTCAGGAACACATCATAATGACAACTGGCTTCCCGGAACAAACAGATTCAGCAATCTTGAAACAATTAATCAGAAAATCATTACCCGCAGGAAAACACGGTATGTTGACGCATTCGGCGGAAACGGTACCGTAATTTCAGACTTTGTTCTTGACATGTATAAAAACTGGTTTGAAGATTCCACCGCAAGGATTAAAATACCGGTTTACAATTCAACAGGCGGGGGTGCACATATCAGAGGCTGCATTGAAAAATCAATTGATGAAATTGCAGCCGGTTTGAAAAAACCGGACATAACTCCCGCCCGTATTACAGAAAAAATTCTTTCTGCCGGACCGGATACCGGATCAGACCTGAAAAAAGCGATTGAATCAGCTGAAAAAAATCTGAACAGACTCATTGAATTATGTGAAGACAGCAGTTCCGCAATGGATGAAATAATGAAATTATCCGGAGACGGTGAAATATCGCTCATGTTAAAACCATTTTTAAAAAAAACAAACACTGTTATAAACCGCGGCGCATCATTTTCCGGCAATGAAGCGGTTGAAATGTACAGAAAAGAATTAACGCGAAGCTGCAGAAAACTAACGGGATTACTCGGCACAATATACAATAAAATTTGAAAAAAATTTTGACAGAAACTGATGCATTCTGTTCATTGATATAATAAACAGTATATGAAGGTATCACATGGACGGAATGCAGACAATAATAAGCCCCTCATTCAACGTAAGAATTTACGCTGCTGAAACGTTAAATACGGTTAAGGAAATAACAAAAATTCATGAAACAACTCCCAATGCAACGGCTGCGCTCGGACAGGCTATAAATGCCGCTGCACTTCTGGGTGCCGCGTTAAAACCGGAATCCACGCAGAACCTTACACTGAGAATTCAGGGAAGCGGTCCGCTTAAGGAAGTTTTTGTACAGATAGATGCTGCGGGAAATTTAAGAGCATTTACGGCAAATCCGCAGATTGACATTAACAATCCCATGCCCAGAATTTCATTTTCAGATGCCATCGGAGCAGGCATGATCAGCATCTCAAAAGATCTGGGATTAAAAGAACCGTATTCAAGCGTAAGTCCCATAATTAAAGGTGAGCTTGCGGAAGACATCGCCTACTATCTTACTAAATCAGAGCAGATCCCTTCGGCTGTAATAATCGGATTCAAGCTTGGAACTGACGGTGAAATCAAGGCATCAGGCGGAATTCTCATACAGACATTTCCTGATACACCGGAAAGTTCAATCGCATCAATTGAACAGAACATTTCCGGTCTTAAAAAGACTCTCAGTGAATCGCTTGCAGAGGGTGAGGATATCACTGATTTTATAAAAGATCTTCTCGGCAATTCCCCTGTGGAAATTATTTCGCGGACAGACATCCGTCATAAATGCAGATGCAGCACCGATTTGCTGAGAAATGTCATTAAAACGCTGCCCAAAACAGACATCTCCGAAATGATAGAAAAGGAACACGGCACTGAAATTGACTGCACTTTCTGCAGAAAAACGTACAAATTCGGCGAACATGATCTCCGGGATATTCTTGAGGAAATGAATTAATCGGCTAAATGATGTTCTTCTGCCTGCCTGCATAGAAAAAAGAGATCACGGCAAAGAGAACATAAAAAACCGAATGCAGCAGCATCTCAAGGTACCTGCCGTAATGATAAAATCCCAGTGAGGGAATAAGATTAAGCAGGAGAAACGGAATCTGGAACTTCCAGTTAATAAGCTGCATGAAACCGGATAATCCTGAAGACATTTTATTCTGAAACCCGGGATATTCGCCGCTTTCAGAAATTTCATCCGCCCCTGAAAGATCATTTAATTTGGAATTGCGTGTGGTAATCCCCTGAAGTTTATCAATTTTATACCGTGCGACAGATACCCTCACATTCTGGGGATCTTTCCCGGTCGCCTTGCTGATTAATTTATCCGACATTTCATAGTCACCTGTAATTGCTTTAAGATATGCATAATTGGCGAGTATTTCCGGATTTTCAGGATAATATTTCAGAATGTAAATGTAAAATTCTTCAGCTTTGGAATAGTTTTTCAGTTTCGTAAAAATTTCGGCCGCAAGAATTGAGATATCACAGTTCATTCTGTCCGAATGTATTGCTTTTTTCAGAGGTAAGACAGCCTCATGACACCTGTCCTCCATGAGATATAAAATCCGCGCCTTATAATAATTCAGGTAGGAATCATCAGGCTCATATTTGAGATTTTCATCCACCTCACGAAGCGCTTCATCATACATGCCTTTATCAAGGAATTTCTTCAGAAGAATCTGGTTTTTAATTTTCATGATTATACCTTCATATATAATCGGCATAAAATTCATTTTTAAGAATAATTTAATTACTGAAATTAATACACATGACGGTGCTTTTGCAGAATGCTTTGTGTCCCGTCCGCCTTCAAAAACCATATATCATTTATGCATGGGGATGCGTTTTTTCATATATCTGTTTAAGCTTTTCGCGGCTGGTGTGCGTATATATCTGGGTTGTTGAAATGTTCTTGTGTCCGAGCAGATCCTGCACGGCTTTAATGTCAGCACCCCTGTTCAGAAGTTCTGTCGCAAAGCTGTGCCTTAAGGTATGCGGAGATACATAATCCGTAAAACCTGCGGCTTTCGCACGTTTTCTTACTATGCAGAATATTCCCTTCCTGCTCAGACCCTTGTTTTTATTATTAACAAAAACAGGCCCTTTCAGAAAAATGAACTTTTTTTTACGTATAATAAGATATCTGTTTAGACTTCTTATGCAGGCTCTTCCAAGGAAAACAATTCTTTCCTTCCGCCCTTTTCCGGTAACCTTAAGAGTACCCTTTCTTAAATCAAGATTGCACAGCTGCGCAAATCTGAGTTCTGACGTTCTGCATCCGGTGGAATAAAACATCTCTAGCAGGGCTTTGTCCCTGTAATCAATGAAATTATCAGTTTCAAAATTCAGTATGTCTTCAAGCTGTTCATTATAAAGAAATCTGGGGACTCTTTTCTTTGATTTCGGATTAATGAGAGCGGCAGCCGGATTTGTTTCTATGTACGAACGGTTGTAGAGAAACTTAAAAAATGATCTTATTGCCGATAATTTCCGCTGTATTGATGATCTTTCAAGATTTCTGTCAAAAAGATAACCGATGAATTCTTTAATATCTGAAGTTAAAACGCTGTGTATATCAGTATCTTCCGATTTTTCAAAAGAAAGTTCATAATCATATGCCTGTTTCTCAATGGCGCCTGAAAAGAAAGAAGCCATTTCAGAAAGATCATTGTAATAGCTTTCAGAGGTTTTTTCGGAATAGTTCTTCTCAACAGACAGATATTCCATGAATTTATCAATTTCAGTCAGCACATTTCCTCCGGTTATTAATTTTCGGATATTTTTAGGACATTCTAAAACCGGAAATTTTAAAATAATCAATACTTACAGATTTTTAAGGTTATATGGAGTCTGCTGATAAACCGCATAGTTAAGCCAGTTGACAAACAGAAGGTTTGAATGACTTCTCCATTTTACGATAATACTTCCCGAAGGATCATCACCGGTAAAATAATTCACCGGAATATCAGGATTAAGTCCCTGTTCCTTATCGCGGAAATATTCCAGCTTGAGGGTATCTGCATCATATTCACTGTGCCCGGACATGTAAACCTGCCTCAGATCCTTTGTTGCGCAGAGAAGAAGTCCGGCTTCATCTGAAACCGATAGAATCTGCAATCCGTCCGTCTTTTTCACATCCGCTATGTCATTACAGGTGAATCTTGAGTGAGGTACGTGGAAACAGTCATCGAATCCTCGCATAAGTCTGGAATTGCTTTCAGTGATTCCATGCTGAAAAACTCCTGATAATTTTTTTTCAAGCGGTTTCTTCGGAATTCCGAAATGATAATATAATCCCGCCTGGGCTCCCCAGCAGATGTGAAATGTTGAAAAAACATTTGTTTTCGACCATTCCATTATTGAACACAGCTCCTGCCAGTAAATGACATCCTCAAACTTCATGTTTTCAACAGGTGCGCCGGTAATGATCAGTCCGTCATATTTTCTGGACTTTATGTGATTGAAAGTCGTATAAAACTTAAGGAGATGCTCCTGTGAAATATTCCTTGATTCATATGTCTCAGTTTTAATCAGAGTTACATTTACCTGTATAGGTGAATTTCCAATTAACCGCAGCAGCTGCGTCTCTGTTTCAATTTTTTTCGGCATCAGATTGAGAACAGCTATTTCCAGCGGCCTGATGTCCTGATGAAACGCCCGTTCCTCATTCATTACGAAAATATTTTCTTCTGTAAGAATACGGTTTGCAGGAAGATCATCAGGTATGTTTATAGGCATGTCATTTCTCCTTTAATGACGTATCAAGATCATTCAAAATGTCATCAATATTTTCAATCCCGACAGAAAGTCTTATCATATCATCAGAAATTCCTGCGGCGGCAAGTTCTTCCGCTGACAGCTGTGAATGAGTGGTAGATGCAGGATGAATGGCAAGACTCTTGGCATCACCGACATTTGCGAGATGAGAAATAAGTTTCAGGTTATTAATGAATTTTTCACCGGCCTCGCGTCCTCCTTTAATTCCGAAAGAAACCATTCCTCCAAAACCGTGTTTGAGATATTTTAGGGCAGTTGAATTTGATGCGCATGTTCCAAGACCGGGATAATTCACCCAGCTGACGTTTTCATTATTCTGGAGAAATTGCGCGGTCTTTAATGCATTATCACAATGACGTTCCATTCTTAGTGATAAAGTTTCAATTCCCTGAAGGAACATCCATGCATTGTCCGGTGAAATGCAGGCTCCGAGATTACGCAAAGGAACAATTCTCATGCGGATAATATAAGCAAGTTCGTTTGCCTCTCCAAGATCATGGGCAAATCTTAATCCGTGGTAACCTGAATCCGGTTTGTTGAAATTATCAAATTTTGCGCATTTCCAGTTGAAAGTACCGCCGTCGATGACTATTCCTCCTATTGCGGTTCCATGTCCTCCTATCCATTTCGTCAGGGAATGAATGACAATATCGGCACCGTGTTCAAGAGGTCTGAAAAGATATGGAGTGGTAAAAGTTGAATCAACGATGAGTGGCAGCTCTGATTTTTTGGCAATTTCGGAAATTTTTCTGAAATCAGGGATTTCAAGACCAGGATTACCTATTGATTCAATGTAAATTCCCCTGGTCTTTTCAGTTACAAGCCCGGCAATTTCAGAAGGATTATTAATATCAAAAAATTTTACGGTTATTCCGTAATTCTGAAGAATTGACGAAAACATTGTATATGTTCCGCCGTAAAGATTGCCGGCTGAAATAATCTCATCACCATGGCAGCATAAATTCAGAATAGTATAGAAAATTGCCGTGGTTCCGGAAGCAAGCGCCAAAGCAGCCTTACCCCCTTCAAGTGACGCCATTCTTTTTTCCAGCACATCCTGTGTCGGATTCCCGATTCTTGTATATATATTTCCCGGCTCTTCAAGTGAAAATAACTTTCTGGCATGCTCTGCGCTGTTAAACATATATGCAGATGTTCTGTACAGCGGTACACCTCTGGAATTTGTATCACAATCAATAGTCTGCCCTGCATGCAGCGCAAGTGTTTCAAATTTCCGGTTCATCACTTTCACCTCTTTTTTATCACAATTTTAGTGATATTAAAATATCCGCCGCTATTGTCAAGATATTTATTATATTGTCTCATACTTGATGAAAAAATTCTAAAGAACTCTCGGGTCAATATCAATAATGAATTTATATGGAATGCTCTGGGAAAGGTTGAAAATGGAAAGATCACATGTAATTTCAGCAGTATACTTTTCAGGAAGAATTTTCAGGAAACGGTCTGATGTAAAATCAGAAAGCGGCAGTTTTACGGTAAATCCGGAACTGACGGTACTTTCTGCATTTATTGTAATTTCATCAAACTTCCGGGAATCAATCTTTACTGTCCTGTTTTTATCCTTTTTAAACAGTTCAATCTTAAGATTTTTGACATTCAGGACTATAAATCCGGGATTCATCATGGAGTAATCAAAATGAATCTCCGCGGATCTTATTCCGATGTCAAGATTTGAACTGAATTTCATTACCATAGGTTCTTTTAAGCCGAATAAAACCGGAACGTCAGGAACAGAAAGTGTTGTTCTCGAGATCATGGGAATCTGTTTTTCAACTCCGGCGACTTTTAACACAAAAAGGCCTTCAAGATCTGCAAACAAAATACCTTCGTCCAGGAATTTATACGGCAATATTCCTTTAAATTTAAATACTTTGCGCTCACCCGGTTTAACACCGTCTCCGGTAATTTTAACCGAAGAAAGAACATCTCCGCTTTTGGTTCTCATTTTTAAAATTATGGAATTTACGCTAATAAGAATCTTGTTATTGTTATATATTTCTACATTTCCCGTAAATGAAATTCCGTCTTTTATTAATTCCTTAACAGAAACATTAATATTAACGTCCGGACTTTTAATTGATTCAAAGGCGTTAACTGTATTTGACTGAATGATGAACCTTAAAGGCATTTCCTTCTTAATTAATCCGAAAAATACGATACCTGCAGATCCTGAAATGTCAATCCTGACAAATCCCTTGTCAATTCCGTTAAGATTCATCGAAAATTCTGAAATAAAATTGTTACTTGAATTTCCTTCAATAAATCCTCCCTTAACCTCGAATGTGTCTGTTAAAGTCCCGTCGGGAGTATAGGTTTTCACGGTTAAATCAGAAATTTTTAATCTGTAGATATTTCTATTCCTGATGTTCACTGCAGTTCTGAAATAAATATTATTACTGTCAATATTAACCATTTCAGAGGAAATCAGGGTATCCGGCATTTTGAACAGTAAAGTACCGGGAGTAAATATGACACCCAGTACAATAAATAAAAGCAGAAACCTGTAAAAATATAATCTGATGATTCTATATATCATGCAACAATTCGCACCTGAATGTTTTTAATGTCATACTTAAGAAACAAATAAAAGTGCGCAACCATTAAAATATCATAAGTTACGGTAAATAGAATGAAAATCCCCGGCCTGCCATTGCAAGACAAGCCGGGGTAAAAGAAGAGGGTTAAAAATTAATTATTTTTCAATAATTTATAGTATAGCGTATTCCACTTTAATTGATTTTTAAAATCGTTAACTGATGTATTTTTGTCGATAATGACCGCTTCAATACCTGCAATATCAGCAAAATCAACCAGCTGCTGAGTGGTTACACATGTTGAAAAACCAGTGTGATGAGCTCCTCCGCCGAAAATCCATGAAGCCGCTGCAACAGGAAGATCAGGCAACGGACTCCATACAACCCGTGCAACAGGAAGTTTTGGAAGAGTTTCTTTTGAATCTACGACATCAACCTCATTAATTATCATTCTGAATCTGTCTCCCAGATCTATCAATGTCGCATTTAAACCTTTGCCGTGTTTTGCATTGAATACCAGACGTGCCGGATCCTCTTTACCGCCTATTCCAAGAGGGTGCACTTCCAGTGAAGGTTTGCCTTTGGCGATAGTCGGACATACTTCAAGCATATGTGCGCCAAGTACAAGATTATTTCCCGGCTCGAAATTATATGTATAGTCTTCCATGAAGGATGTTCCTCCTTCCAGACCGTAACCCATTACTTTCATTGATCTTACAAGAGCAGCTGTTTTCCAGTCTCCTTCAGCACCGAATCCGAAACCTTTTTCCATTAATCTCTGTACAGCAAGACCTGGAAGCTGTTTCAGTCCGTGAAGATCTTCAAAAGTGGTTGTAAAAGCCTTAAATCCGCCTTTTGTCAGAAATGAAGTCAAACCTAATTCAATCCGCGATGCTTCTATTAATGAACTGTTTGATGTCAGGCTGCCTTTGTCAATTCCCCTGATTTCATATTCAGAAGCCAGCATTTCAATATGTTTTTTAACATCAGCATCACTGACGCTGTTAATGACTGCAGCAAGATCACCGATACCGTATCCATTTACTGAATATCCGAATTTAATCTGTGCAGAAACCTTGTTTCCTTCCGTAACGGCAACCTCACGCATGTTATCACCGAAACGTGCGATTTTCATGGTTCTGCTGTCATACCATGCCGCTGCAACACGCTGCCACTGAGCGACTTCGGATTTTACCCGTTCCTCCTCCCAGTATCCTACAACAACTTTTCTTTCAAGACCAAGTCTGGTTCCGATAAAGCCGTATTCCCTTCCGCCGTGTGCAGTCTGATTAAGATTCATGAAATCCATGTCAATCTGGTTCCATGGAATATCACGGTTAAACTGAGTATGAAGCTGAAGAAGCGGTTTTGTAAGAATGGAAAGACCGGCAATCCACATTTTTGCAGGAGAAAAAGTATGCATCCATGTCATTACACCGATACATGACGGATTGCTGCTCGCATCATTGCAGAATGCAGTAATCTCATCAGGAGTTGTAACAACATTTTTAAAGACGATTTTTACCGGAAATTTATACGATTTATTCAATCCTTCAACTATTTTCTGCGAATGATCTTTTACCTGCCGGAGAGTTTCCTCACCATATAAATGCTGGCTGCCGGTAGCAAACCAGATTTCAACTTCTTTATAGAATTCGAACATAAATCCTCCATTTTAAAAAATTTTTATATT
>JAFGJZ010000185.1 GCA_016928815.1 Spirochaetota bacterium | reverse complement strand
AAATCATAAAGATAAAGAATTAGCTCAGAAATATATTGATTATATTACTTCGTTAGACTTAAGAACTAAAAAGTAAAATGATGAAAGTTTATTGGAGTAGAAATTGAAAAAAGAATTGTTCAGAACTGAAATACGCAGTGTTGAGATCAGTGTCGGTTGGTCCATATTATTAAGTCTGTTTTTTTTAGGATTCAGTCCGGTATCTCTGTTTTTCTATATTTTTTTGATTCTTGCTCACGAAATCGGCCATGCTTTTATGTGCCGCATTTTTCACATTCCCGTTCATGCAATTGAAATAAATATTACCGGTGGTAAATGTTATCATTCGGGTTATGCAACTGATTTCCAGTCAACTGTCATTTCATGGGGCGGAGTTATTTTCCAGGGGGTAATTCTGGCAGTAGCCGGTATCGTATATTATTTTTTGAACTGGTATAATGTCAGTGAAGAAAATATTTTTTATTTTCCGGTTTTGTATGTTTTAATCATATTGAATATATTTTTAATTGTAATTAATATTCTGCCTGTTAAAAATTATGATGGAGTTCAGGCATGGAGAATATTTTCATATTTTAAAATTCCATTTAAATTTAAAAAACTGCAGAGAAAAAATAAATCTTTAAAAAATAAAAATAACGTAATTGATATAAAGAATTATCTGCAATATAAAAATCAGATTGACGGCATATTTGATTCTATCCAGCAGGAAGGATGGGAATCTTTATCTGCTGAAGACAAACTGAAACTCGAAGAAGCACGGGAAGGCGTCAAAAGAATAGCTCCTAAAAAATAATCAGGAATATAGTCTGCTTTTAAGTTGACATTTTATTTATAATTATAAAAATCATAGAATGAATAAAAATAATTTATTAAAATCGGTTTTATTACTCTGCATCCTTTACTGCAGTGTCTCGTGCAGATTTGAAAAATCAGAATTCCTGGACGGAATTTCTGATATAAAACCCGGAACTTTTACAGACCTTCCAGGCGGCAGACTGTATCTGCCTCTGGACTGGAAATTATCTGACACAAATCAGTGGCCTGTAACAGTTGTACTTCACGGTTATGGTGAACTTTCCCGTTCTCTTTCATCACGTTATTACTGGGAGGAATATGCTGAAGAGCTTGGTATTGTTCTATTCTTTGTTGAAACAAATCATATGGGCTGGATTGAACAGCGAAATTCGGATGATACAAAACTTATAATCCGTATTCTTAAAACTTTCCGTTCACAGTCATGGGTTAAACCTCAGAGTATTCAGCTTTTCGGCTGGTCAGCAGGTGCAATAATGGCACAGGGTTTCAGTGCGATTAATAAAATGCAGAAAGACGGGTTTCCTCTTTTTGACAAACTTGTTACTGCCTCCGGCGGATTCGGAACAGTACTTTCCTGGGAGCTTGAAAAAAATCCTGAATTAAA
This sequence comes from Spirochaetota bacterium, assembly GCA_016928815.1. GTDB lineage: Bacteria > Spirochaetota > UBA4802 > UBA4802 > JAFGJZ01 > JAFGJZ01. The sequence goes on along the minus strand of JAFGJZ010000185.1, from coordinate 58,228 downwards.
AAATGCAGTTCGAATTCCGGCATTTATGTTCTGGGGACAACTTGAGCCTGATGATCACGGTAAAGATGCATCTGAATATCTGCGGAAACTCGGCTGGCAGGTTGATACTGCAACTCACCCGGAAGGACACGTTCTTGATCCGAAACTGGTCTACGAGGGTTTGAAACGGAACAGAAAAAATTAGTTGTCTGTCGTTTGAATGACAATCGAAGGCATATTAAAAACACCCCCCTTATTAAGGGGGTTATTGCTTTACTGTAGTAACCATTAAGCACTGATTACTGATGAAAATTTCTTTACAGAAAAATTTAAGTTGAATATATGTATTTTCTGTGATTATTAAATCAAAATGAATCTGAAACCGGAGTTATAAAATGAAATTCGGAACTTTTAAAGGAGTTTTTGTTCCATCAACCGAAGCAATTCTCGGAACCGTTCTTTTCCTTCTGCTTCCGACTCTTGTCGGAGACATCGGTTTAATACCGATGATCGGTATTCTGCTTCTTGCACATTCCGTCACTTTCGCAACTTCGTTTTCACTTGCTGACTGTGCAACTAATCTTAATAATATCGGCGGGGGAGGCATGTATGCCCTTTCAAAGCGTTCGCTCGGAAAAGCATTCGGCGGATCGATCGGTATTCAGTTGTTTTTCGCTCAGGCGGCATCAATCGGATTTTACTGTATAGGTTTTGCCGAACCTCTTCAGGCGGTTATTACTCCGTTCCTGAAATTTATCCCGGCATTTGCCGGAACCGGTGCTGCAGATATACTTTTACAGAAACAAATGATTGCTACGGCAGTGTATCTGATATTTTTCATTTTTGCAATTATAGGTGCTGATTTTACATTAAAGATTCAGATTCTGATTTTCGTCATATTATTTTCCAGTATTGCTGCAATATTGATTTCACCGTTGACAGGAATTACTTTTAATAGACATTTGCTTTACTCCGGTATTAGTGAAGGATTTAACTTATTCGGTTCCAGAACAACTACTGTTGGAATTTTTTTCGTAGCTTTTGCAACATTTTTTCCGGCAGTAACCGGAATAGATGCCGGAGTCGGAATGAGTAGAGATCTCAAAGATCCGAAATCAAGTCTTGTAAAAGGAACATTCTGGGCTATAGGAGTAACTTTCTGTGTTTATTTTGTCAGTACAGTCATTTTTTCTCTAATGCGACCGGAATCTCTTGTTACGGAATACATCAACGGCAATCCGTCAGGCAACATACTTACTGACCTTCTCGGTTTTCAGAAATTATTTCCGTTTAACATAATGGGAGTCATGGTTTTAGTCGGAATTTTATTTGCGACAAGTTCTTCTGCACTCAGCTGCTTCATGACAGCTCCGAGAACTCTCCAGTCAATAAGCAGGGATGATCTGCTTCCCCGTATTACATATTTTTTGAGCAATGATTTTAAAAAAGGCGGTAATGAACCGAGGTTTGCAACCCTCATTACTTTTTTTATCGGACTTGCGGTCATCTGGATGGGAAGTCTGAATCTGGCAGCAACCATTGTCGGTATCTCCTATCTGGTTGTATACGGATGGGTTAACGGTTCTGCATTCCTTGAGCGTATAAGCGGCAACCCGACTTTCCGTCCGACATCCAGGGGGCATTGGTTGATTTCACTATACGGATTTCTGTCTGCTCTGATAGCAATTATTTTATTCAGCTGGGTCATTGGACTTGGTATTGTAATAACCCAGTTTATCATTTTCCAGCTTCTTCTGAAATACAAGGCCAAAGGCAAACTTGAAGGTGTCTGGTGGGGTGTTCTCTTTTCACTTATATCAAGAGGATTGAAGGCTCTGAATAAAATCGTAATGGGAACAAAAAACTGGCGTCCGATTATGTCTGCGATTACCTTTTCGGAAAAAGACAGCAACCGGAAACAGATTTCACAGCTTGCATCTGTCATTGCTGCACATAAAGGAATTGTTTCACTAAATGTTCTTGCAGTTGAAAAGACGGATGAAGATGATAGTTCACTCCCGGACGAATATTCAGTACCTGCGACGTTATTAAAAGTCGGTGATATGACACAATCGATTTTAAGTATAGTTCAGCTTCCTGTAGCGGGCGGAATGGAACTTAATACAATATTACTGGAATATACTAAAAAAATTGATAATGTAAAAGTACTTAATAAAATACTTGCTCTGAATAAAAATGTATTGCTGCTTAAAAACGGATCCAAGTTCGGATCAGGCGACAAAATTGACATCTGGTGGCGCGGAGAGAAAAACGGAAATTTCATGGTTCTGCTGGCATATATCATGAGTGCTTCACTTGTCGCAAATACGCGCAAAGCATATAAAATAAGGATAATCAGAAGACTGAATAAGGATGAACCGGAAGAAACCGCAACAGATGAACTGACAGTCCTTCTGAAAAAAGCAAGACTCAGCGGTGAAGTGGTAATTCTCCCGTATTCGGAAGATTCATTTGATACTGTACTTCGTGAAACTTCATCGGGTGCGGATCTTGTGATGATGGGTATGCCGGGGAATTACATCGAAAAAGAAAAGTCCCGTCTTTTTAATCTGAATAAATTTTTCTTCGAAAAGGAAATTGAAAAGTATAATGACATGCCGGCAATTCTGTTTATTAAAAGCGCCTATGTCATGAATCTCATTGAGGATTGATAGTGCACACGGAAATTGTGTCAACGCATACTGACAGTTATCTGTTCTGTTGACTGTCAGGCGGGACGGGTCTGTTTTCCTGTTCAAGTTCTTTAATGTGATCCCTGAGCCGGTTGATATCATCTTCTGTTTTCATAAATTCATCATTGAGCTTCATTCTTTCATTTTCAAGCTTAATCATTTTATTCAGAAGTTTTTCCATTTGGGTAACTGATTTTTTCAGATCTTTATTGCCGCTGAATTCTTTTGAAAGTTCATTTAATCTTCGAAGTTCCCGGTTTTTATCAAGAGATCTGTATAAAAGTCCGAGCAACTGCTCATTTCTGTCAAGTTCACGCAATGTATCCCTGATTGCTTCAATAGTGATTTTATTTTTAATCTGTTCCAGACCTGTTTTGCTGAGGTTAGTACATTTTTCGCGAACTGCAATGATTCTATTAACAAGAGTCCTTTCTTCAATAGGTATGTTTTCTTCATCGAGGCGGTGCATGATATTCAGCATTTCAATCCTGTTTTCCGCCAGAGATTTCTGGAACCGGTCTGCAAGTCTGTTAATTTCATCCGGCTGAAAATTTCTATCTCTTTCTTTTTTGTCTGTGGAGATCTGTGCGAAAACAATTGTTGAGGAAATCAGAATAACTGTAAAAACTGTAATTGATTTTAAATGTTTCATAAATACTCTCCATAAAAAAATAATTTCCAGGTAAAAATGAAGTCAGTTTATAATAAATATATTGCATTTAATTCCGGAATTCAATTAAATTGATCCTGAAATTAACAATATAATTCATAAAATTCAATTTATGCTGTTATATCAGAATTTTTATTTTAATAATTTTTTACATATTGGTGAAAAAACAGCCGCGGAGAAGTCATTTGAAAGATTCTACCTGCATTTATAAATATAAAAACGATGAAATCATTTCAGTCAGAAATTCAACTTTCAGTGTGAAATCATTTAAAGAACATATGCACCGGACATTTTCTATCGGACTAATTCTCGGCGGAAGCGCTGAGGTCAGTATTGGTGATGAAAAGTTTAATGTCTCATCAAATGATGTTGTAGTCGTAAATCCTAGGCAGAAACACTGCTGCAATCCTGTTCCTGATTCATTGTGGTCATATTACATGTTTTACATCAATGAGAACTGGTTTCAAAAGAAAATAATGGAAATAACAGGTGCAACATCCGGAAATCAGAAACTGCTTCACAAAGTTATCAGGAAGGAGTCTCTTGTAACTAAATTAAAATTGCTGTACAAATTAATACTCAGTAATGCAGCCGTACTTGAAGTTGAAGAAAAAGTTTATTCCTGTATCGAAATGCTTGTTGAGCATCAGGATTTAATTAATCTTGAAAACAGTAAAAAAAATGTAACTGAAGCAATTGAATACATGAATGAAAAAATTGAGGAAAATTTATCTCTTGAAGACATATCAATGAGTGTTAATTTAAGTCCTTATCATTTTCTGCGGATATTTAAAAATGAAACAGGAATAACTCCCCATAAATATCTGATTAACCTGAAAATAATAAGTTCATATAATCTTCTTGAAAAAGGTTTAAGTTCGGCTGAAATATCCTATCAGCTTGGATTTACCGATCAGAGTCATTTCATAAAAACTTTTAAGGACTTTACAGGTATTACTCCAGGACAGTATGTTAAATCTGTCAGTTATTCCGGATCAGGGCCTTAAAATAATTTCATGTGTCCTGAAAGCTGATTAATCGTTTTTTTATCTCCGCGAAGTCCTAATCCGTTAAATTCAATTTCTGAAATATCAGTTTGCGACATACGGTACCGGTATTCCTCATAATTCTTTGAGCTTTGGGCAATTTTTGTAAATGGAACTGCCTGAATAATTCCGTTAAATTCATTCTGCACTTTTTTATATATTTCCCTGATCTCATCACTATTAGCACTTAAAACCGGAACAGGAAATGCAGTTATGCCGCTATGTACGAAGTTGCTTTTGTCGCTGATGTCGCAGCCGACTATTTCAGGATTCAGTTTACCGAAAGTCATGCCGATTACTGCACAGGTATTTGCGGCAATTCCCGGCGTAAGATTCCGATTAATAAGAATTATCTGTTTCAATTGTACCCCCTGAAGTTTTAGTTATTAGATAAAGTGATGTTATAATCAGAACAGCACCGGAAAACTCCATGGCTGTAAGAATCTCTTTCCGTATGATAAATGCCGCAATTATTGTTACAACAGGTACAGCATTCAGATAAAGTGCAGATTTGGATGTACTCGATTTTGATATGGAATAATTGTAACTGAGAAATCCTGTAATAGTTGAAAATATAACCAGGAAAAACAGACCCGCTGCAGCCGGTGGTGTGATATGAACAGTTCCGTTGAAACAATTATCAGCTACAAAAAGCGGCAGCAGCATGACTGATCCGAGTAGCATCTGATAAAAGGTAATGACAAAAATGTCAAACTCTCCAGCAAAATAATTCGTAAGCAGGATATACACGGCTGCAGAGATAACAGCTCCGAACATTAGAACGTTGCCCTTTAGTGAAGTCCCTGTTTCCGATACTCCAAAATTTATTCCCAGTAAGAGTATTATTCCTGCAATGGAAATGAATACTGAAATGATGCTCATTATTCCGGGCAATTTTTTTTTCTGAAATGATGTAATAACAAGTACAAAAATCGGAATAGTTGCGGCTATTAGAGAAGCTTTCTGGGTTGAAATATATTTTAATGCGTTTGTTTCAAACAGAAAATAAGCAAAAGGCTGGAACATAGTTAAAATGATCATTTTCAGTATTCCTGAACCGATTTTCAGATTTTTTTTCATTAGTACTGAAATAAAAAATAGAATCAGAGAAGCACTTGAGAATCGTATGAAAATAATAGAATAGACTGAAAGGGTTGATAAAGCTTCTTTGGTCCAGATAAATGACATTCCCCAGCATATGACAGCAATAATTAGTGTAAAATCCGATTTTTTCATAATCAGCCTCTGTTATAAAATACCATAACTGCTTTTGCAGATATTGTAAAAAATTGCTATTTATATTTTTTCTGATATAATGTATTTTATCAGAGTTTTAGAAAGGAGGCTGCATGGCAGAATGCGGAATTAAAGAAATACTGACCGGTAATTATGTGATGGAGGGAGCAGGTGTTAAACTTAAAAGGGTTTTCGGTTTTCATGATACTTCATTAACTGATCCGTTTCTTCTTTTTGATCATTTCGGTTCAAAAAATCCGGATGATTACATTAAGGGCTTTCCATGGCATCCGCATCGCGGAATTGAAACAGTGACATATATGTTAAACGGCAGGGTGGAACACGGAGATAGTCTAGGAAACAAAGGCGTCATCGGCCCGGGAGATGTCCAGTGGATGACTGCCGGGAGCGGAATAGTTCATCAGGAAATGCCTGAGCATGCGCCCGATTATCTTTCAGGCTTTCAGCTTTGGGTAAACCTTCCAGCTGAAAATAAAATGTCGGTTCCGAAATACCGTGATATCTCTTCGGAAAATATTCCCGTTTACAGTGCGGATGGCATTCAGGCAAAGGTCATATCCGGCAATTTTAAAGGTGTCGCCGGAGCATCGGATGATATTTCAGGCAGTCCCATGTATGCCGACATATCTCTTACAGCCGGTAAAGATATTACTATTGATATACCTGACGGGTATAAGGCGTTCTGCTATCTTTACAAGGGAAGTATTCTGACCGGATTCGATAAAAGATCAATATCTTCAGATGCAATGATAATTTTTGATATGGGACCCGGTGTGTCCGTTTCAGCAGTAGATGATTCTTCATTTATATTTTTTGCCGGAAGACCTCTGAATGAACCGGTGGCATGGCGGGGGCCGATCGTAATGAATACTGCAGAAGAGCTGGATACTGCATTCAATGAGCTTTCAGAAGGAACATTCATAAAACACAGATTAAAATAGAATTAATCAAGCGCTGCCCTCAATGTCAGTGGAGACATTGAGGGATATCTTTTATTCAATTTAAACTGTTTTTAAAAATCCATCCAGCAGAAGATCGCGCCATTTTGCATAACCGCTGCCGAGCAGATGAAGTTCGTCATATGTAAATTCAGGTTTTAGAACATCATCAGTGGCTAAAACAGAATTCACGTTAATAAAAACGGCATTATGTTTTTCCGCAAGCAGAACAAGTCTTGAGTTTAATTCCTTCACTTTGATGTTTATTTGAGGTGCATCATCAAATCCCGCCGCAACATATATTGTTGACTGAATGACCGGTTTAATGTATTTTTTTATGAGTCCTGTTACAATCTGTTCATAATTACGGCATATTTCATCAACAGTTGCAAGGTTCTTGGTAATGTCATTTATTCCGCCCATAATGAGACAGAATTCCGGATTTAATTTATAGATCTCTTTCATTCTGCTGATAAAACCCTGTGTGATATCCCCGCTGATTCCGCGGTTAACGACATCCGTTCTTCCGAGAAGTTCATTCCAGTCGGGTGCCTGTGTGATAGAGTCGCCAAGCATTACAATTTTTACCGATTTAGGATTATATTCCCTGAAAAGACTTCTTCTTACGGCATAGTCAGGGTTATTTTTATATTCGTTATCCTTGTCACGAAAACCCGGTACTTTCATCGCCTTTAAAATGTTATTTAATATTTTCATGCTTTCACCTGTTTTTCTTTCTTTATATTTTTTATTCTGAGGAAAAGTCAAGCTGTTTTACACTACCGCGCCTGTCCAGACACTGACAAGTCTGCAGGTAATAGACAGGCGATGAAGCAGGTGATAGACAGGCGATGCAGCAGGTGATAGACAGGCGATGAAGCAGGTAAAAAATAGTGTTAAATCAATAAATTTAAAAAAAAATCATAAATCAGTAAAAAACTTTTAAAATATTTCATGTTTTTACTGTTATATAAATGAGGAATAATAAAGGAGGAGTTATGGGATTACTTTGTGAAATTGATTCTGCGGAAATATCAACCCATGTTTTTACACGAATTCTAAATTTTGAGCAGTGTCTGGCAGGTGACTGGCCAAAATCATTATTTGTCAGTATGATGTGGTACATTACTGAAAACTACCCGATAGAACTTAATGCACTGACAATTCTTGATGACCATGTACATATGATATTTACGACGCCAAATGATGATCAGATACTTCCGGAGGCTATGAAAGTAGCTAAATCTATGTTTACCAGGCATTATAATAAAACGATCAGACGTATAGGTCCTTTATGGAATAACAGATATGGACGAAAATATTTTGAGCAATCTAAAAATCCTGATTTGTATGCATTGATTTCATTGTGGTATTGTGCTTATAATCCAGTTAGAAAGGGTTATGTTTCTAAACCGGGTATGTATGAATATGATACAATAAATCATTATATAATTCCTGACTATCAGGGAATATTGCCTGTCACTAGACATAAAACTTATATGGATTTGCATGAAGATGAAAATGAACGTATAAGTGAGTTTCTCAAATATGAAGAAAAATTTAAGAATACTCTGCTTTTAAAATCTAGAATACTTGATTGCCAATTTGATATTAATCCGAAATTAACACTTTAATTATCATGTTGCCTGTTCAAACACAGACGAGTCTGCAGATTATCTGCAGGCGATGTAGCAGGTGATAGACAGGCGATTAAGTTATATAATATCCGAAACAAAAAAGTCAATGTCGGGATATTTAACCTGATCAGATTCGTATTCAGGTAATTTATTGTAAATATAATCAATCGGTGCCAGACCGTTTTCGCCATGTCCGAATTTTTTACCAATGAAATAATTAATGTTATCGCCGATTACCGCTCCTGCAGCTGTAATTCATATAAGGTCGCCAATATTAAAATATTCTTTCGCTGTAAGCGCACCCATGGATAATAACACTATTGATCCTGAATATATAATCCGGTTATACTTTACCGTTTGAAATTATTTTTGAAAAATACTTTTAAGTGCTTTTGAAACTGCTTCCTTGTTCTCAGACTCCAATAGTAATTTCTGATTTGAGTCAATTTTCATTTCTTTTACAATTTTAGATAGAATTTCAATGTGAAGATCATTTGATAATTGCGGTGAAAAAAGAAAAAATAAAAAATGTACGGGTTTGCCGTCAGGTGCATTCCAGTCGATTCCCTGCGGTGAAAATGCAAAAATTATTACAGGGTCCTTAATCGATTTCATTCTGACATGCGGTATTGCTATGCAATGCCCCACGGCAGTGGAGAATTCATTTTCTCTTTTTGAAATTTCATTTCGTATCGCTTCCGGATCGGAATTTTTAATTGTCTTTTTGACTCTTTCTGTAACTGATGATATCGCGTCATTGCATTCCTGTGTATGAAGAATTACTATTCCTGAATCTGTGTTGAGAAAATTCAGGATGGAAATATCTTTTCTTCTGTTAAGTGCATGACGCATCCATGGTCCGATTGTAATTGATGATACTACTGCACTTACAACAATCGCAATAAATATTTTTGATGTTATCAGTCCTGATTCAAAAGCAAGCATTGCTACCACAATTTCCATCATGCCGCCGGGTGTGTGAGCAATAGATATTAGATTTCTATTCAGCTTGGGAACTTTGGAAAAAAATGTTCCGATCCACGCTCCGGTGAATCTCGCAGCTATGCCGATTATTGTAACTATGGTTACAGGAAAAATGTCGAAATTAGCGATGAAATCAATTTTCAGACCGATATTTACAAAAAAAATCGGAACAAATAGTGAATGCACCATCTGAGATATTACTGTTCTGGTTTCCTCTTTCAGATTTTTTGCTTCACCTACAATGATACCAGCTATGAAAAATCCGAATAGAGCATGTATTCCAAGTGTCTGAGTTATCCCTCCGAATAATAATCCCAGAAGACATGCAAACGTAAAAGATGATCCGGGTTCCGGCATGTTTTTTTTATGGAAATAATTTATTGTGAAGGTGGAAAAATATCTTCCTAATGTCAGAGCGATGACAGAAAAACCGATAACTGAAATGAATATGAAAAAGATGGTAATGTAACTGAATGCTGTCTGTGCAAACAGACCTAAAATAATTGTAAAAAGAATCCATCCAATGATGTCGTTTACAGCAAGTGCGGACATTGTCAGATAACCGATTTCAGTTTTAAGAATATTCAGATCATGCATTACTCTTGAGGCGATGGGCATAGCGCTGATTGTCATTACTACTGCCATGAACAGAGCAAAAAAAAGTCTTCTGTCAACATCAGCGAGATATGTGTCGGGCAGAAGAAAACTTGGAATGAATGCAATTGCCATCGGTACAATTATATCTGAAAAAGCAATGATCAATGCATTTCCTTTCTGACGCCATGCAGATGAAAAGTCAATTTCAAGTCCTGTGTCCAGCAGAAGGAAAAGAACTCCAATCCATGAGACAATTTCCAGCATCGTCTGCTGTACAACATTATCAGGGAAAAGGAATGAAAAAAATTCAGGAGATATCCGTCCGAGAATGGTCGGTCCGAGAAGTATTCCGACCAGAAGTTCAGCCGTTAATACCGGCTGTTTAATTCTTCTGCAGATTTCACCGGCTGCTCTTGCAAGAATAAGAATGATGAAAAGCTGAAAAAGAAAAATCAGGATATGTGATTCATCTAAAAAATGCATTTAATTCTCCGGATATGTATATTTTATATCATACAGAGACGGTAAATAAAATAAAATTTTTAATTAATTTTTAATTTTAAGAAATATGATTTCATTTAGATTTGGTATGAAACCCGGTCATTGACCGGGCGGTAATTATTTCACAGAATAATTCGGAAAAATTTCATTTTCCCTGAAAAAGTATGCTATTTCCTTTTTAGCTGATTCGGGGGAATCTGATCCGTGTACGGCATTATATGTAATATCATCAGCATAATCCTTCCGTATTGTACCCTCCGGTCCGTTCATATAGCTGGTCGGTCCCATGATTTCCCGGTTTTTAGCCACAGCATCAATGCCTTCAAGAACCTGAACAACAATCGGGTTTCGTGTCATAAATTTCATTAATTTTTCAAAATAGGGCTGACCCTCATGTTCTTTGTAAAAACCTGCCGCAGTCTGACGGTCAAGAAGCAGCATTTTGATTGCAATTACTTTAAGTCCGGACTTCTCAAACCTGTTTATGATGTCGCCCAATGCATTTTTTTCAAGAGCATTCGGTTTTACAATTGAAAGGGTTTGTTCAAAATTCATTATAATCTCCTAAAACATATGCTATATTGGAGTACAGTTTGTTTTAACAAATAAAATTTCAAGAAAATTTTTAATATTATTGCAACATATGCTAAAATAATTTAATTTAGATAAAATTACAATAAACCGGACGGTGCAGATGGCAAAGTTATATTATTATTATGGTACAATGTTCAGTGCCAAAAGTGCAAAATTACTTATAATGGTGTATAATTTCAGGGAAAGAGGTTTAAGGCCGCTTGTTCTGACTTCAGGTCTAGATGACCGGTTCGGAGAAGTCGGTGAAATACATTCCAGAATTCACGGACTCAGCTGTAAAGCTCTGACTGTTTCAAGCGACACGGATATTTTAAAACTTGCAGATTTTGAAAATGAGAGATATGATATCATAGTTGCTGACGAAGTTCAGTTTTTCGGTAAACAGCATATAGAGCAGCTTGCTGATATAGTTGATAATTTCAATATCAATGTTTTCTGCTTCGGACTCAGAAGCAATTACATGGGAGATCTTTTCCCGTCTATAGTAAGTCTAATGGCAAGAGCGGACACAATCAGGGAAATTAAGACCGTATGCAGATGCGGTCACAAAGCAACCATGAACGCTCTGCTCGATGAAAACGGAAATCTGATTGTGGAAGGTAATGAAATTGTAGTCGGAGACAAGCAGTATGCCGCCTTTTGCCGGAAATGCTACAATAAATTAAAGAATATATAATTTTAAAGGGGAGGTTGATATGCCGTATTTTATTTGGGAAGATAATCTCAGTGTTGGAGTGAAAGATTTTGATGATGAACATAAGGTGCTGATTTCCTATATAAATAAACTTCACATGGCACTGATATCAGGAGAAGCAGCCGAAAGTGTTTATGGCATTCTTGACGGACTTGTGGAATATACTGAAAAACATTTCGGGCATGAGGAAAAACTTATGGAATCAGAGGACTATCCCGGTCTTCCCGGACAGATTAAGGAACATGAGGTTTTTGTTGATAAAATCAGAGGATTTAAAAAACAGATGGAAGCGGGTAAAATTAACTTCAGTCTTGAACTGATGGCTTTTCTGCGCGACTGGCTGATGAATCACATTAAAGTAGTCGATAAAGCCTATTCGGAATTTTTTTCGAAAAAAGGTATTATCTGAAATAACGTAAAAAATATTTTATCTGAATGTTTAATATAATAATATTACAAAAGGAGTGAAATTATGCCTTATTTAACCTGGAATGATGAACTGACAGTCGGTGTCAAGAAATTCGATGAGGAGCATCAGGAACTTGTTCGTTTCATTAATCAGCTGCATACGGGAATTATTGCAGGTGACGCTGCATCAAAAATATATTCCGTGCTTGAAGGCCTAATTGATTATACGGAAATTCATTTTTCACATGAAGAAGATCTGATGATCATGAAAAATTACCCTGACTTTGAACCGCATAAAAAAGAACATGAAATACTTGTGAAAAGTGTTCTTGAGTTCAAGAAAAAACTGGATGACGGAAAAGAGAGTTTCAGTCTGGAACTGATGAGCTTTCTGAAAGACTGGCTGGTGAAACACATCAATATTACTGATAAAAAATATTCTGAATTTTTTCGAAAAAACGGAATTTCCTGAAATTTTAATTCCTTCCTGTAACAATCCCGCTATGATTTTTACATAAAAGTAATTGACGGTAAAGTCTGCCTGACGGCAGACTTTCCTCAACTGCCGGTTAATAATATTAAAGATTATTTATAATAAAGAGGATTTATTGATATGGATTATGCTGCAATTGAAAAAATGACGTCGCTGGTAAAAGAAAAAAACAGTGTTGTTGATGCCGTAAAAAAAGAAATGGGAAAAGTTATTTTCGGTCAGAATAATCTTATAGACAGAATTCTGATTTCATTTTTCTGTGACGGGCATATTCTTGTTGAAGGTCTGCCCGGACTTGCAAAAACTCTGACCGTGCGTTCATTTGCAAAGACATTAAGCGGGCATTTTAACAGAATTCAGTTTACTCCGGACATCCTTCCAGCAGATCTGATCGGTACAAGAATTTATAATCCGAAAGACATGGAATTCTTTACCAAGAAAGGACCGATATTCTGCAATATTCTTCTGGCTGATGAGATAAACAGGGCTCCGGCCAAGGTTCAGTCTGCACTGCTTCAGGCAATGGAAGAAAAAAATGTTACAATAGGCGAGGATACCTATAAACTCGAATCTCCATTCATGGTACTTGCGACTGAAAATCCGATAGAACAGGAAGGGACATACCCGCTGCCGGAAGCGCAGCTTGACAGGTTTTTTATGAAAGTACTCGTTTCCTATCCGGACCGCGTCGAGGAACTTGACATTCTGAAGAATTACGGCAGCATAAACACGGATAATGTGAATAATGTCATTACACTTGATGAAATTGCTGATATTAAAAATGTAATTTCCGGAATCTACGTTGATGATAAGTTAAATGAATATATCGTAAACATTGTTTCCGAGACAAGGAAACCGGCGAATGCGGATGTAGCGCAGCTGATAGATTTCGGGGCAAGTCCGAGAGCTTCTATAGCCCTGATGAAAGCATCGCGTGCTGTGGCTTTCATGAAAGGACGCGGTTTCGTAACTCCGGAGGATATTAAGGAAATTGGAGCTGACATTCTCCGCCACAGAATTATTCTCAGTTATGAAGCGGAAGCGGAGGATATTACGACGGATGATGCAGTAAAACTGATATTTGATTCTGTTGAGGTGCCGTGATGCAGCAGATGTCGGCAGACCAGCTTCTTAAAAAAATTAAAATTTCTTTCCACAGGAAACTGAATACTAATTTTGCGGGTGAATACAGATCGGCATTCAAAGGAAACGGTCTGCAGTTTGAAACGGTCCGTGAATATCAGTATGGAGATGAAATTAAGTATGTTGACTGGAATGTCTCTGCAAGAATGAATCACCTCTATATCAAGGAATTCATTGAAGAAAGAGAATTGAATATTGTACTGATGGTTGATATTTCATCTTCAATGCAGTACGGTACAATGAAGCGGAAAGATGAGGTGCTGATGGAGGTGATCACACTGCTTCTTTTCCTTGCACAGTATAATAACGACAGGGTTTCTGTAATGCTTTTTACCGACAGGGTTGAATGGTTTTTTACTCCCCAGAAGGGAAGAAAGTATATTCTAAAGGTAATTCGTGAAATTATGAATTTTAAACCTGCCGGTTCCGGTACAGATATTTCAAAGGTGATTGATTTTTCAATGACGGTCCTAAAAAAGAAAAGTGTTATCTTTCTGCTTTCGGATTTCATTGATGATAATTATCTGGTTAAAATGAAAAGGCTGCGTAGAAAACATGATGTCATACCAGTCAGGATTACTGATCCTACAGAGAAAAGATTTCATTTCTTCGGGCTTACGCAATTCTATGATCTTGAATCGAAAAGTACGGTTCACTCCACATCACCCGGAAAACCGCTTGATGATGAAATTCACGGATTTGAGGTTATGAATCTTTCTACAGATGAGCAGATAGAAAGTTCCATATTAAAATATTTTGAGAAACGCAACAGGAAGAGACTTGCAAGATGGTGAAATTTATTAAGATTCTGAGTATATGCGCCGCAGTTCTTTTTTCAGCGGCAGTGATTTCCGCACAGGATGCTTTCGATGTTAAGGCAGCGGTTGAACCCGGGAGTGCAACTGTAGGTGAGGAGGTCATTTATACAGTCGCTTATGTTAAAAGCAGTGATCTGAAGAATGTTGAAATCCCGGAGAAAAAAAAGTACATGGATGAAATGGCCGCACCGGACAGTAAACAGTCGCTGATCCCGATATTTGAGATTACGGATATCATCAAAGATGAGACATCGGGCTTCGCTGAGGTTAAGTATACTTTTAAACTTCGCTATTTCAGAACCGGACTTTTTACACTGCCGGAAGTTCTGTTTTATAATACGGATAATACGGTTATGGGATATAAAGTACCAACCGTTGAGATCAGATCGGTTGTTAAGGACGATTCCATTCTTCCTGATGAACCTCCTCTTGAGCTGAAAGGGAACTATACAAGATTGATCATTCTCATTCTGTCGTTACTGGCGGCAGGCGCGCTTATTGCTTTACTTATAATGTATATTATCCGTCGGGTGAAAAGTAAAATGAAGCCTGTGGAAATTATACCACCGATTGAAATTTTCAGGCAAGAAGTATCGGAACTTGAAAATAAAAGTTACATTCAATCCGGAGAAAACGAATTATACTGTGTTGAAATATCCCGCATATTTAAAAAATATCTATCCCTTTCAATGAAGGTGGATGCTGTCGAAATGACATCTGAAGAATTGATTGAAGCCGTAAGATTAAATGCTGAAGCCGGAGTAAACGGTCAAATTATCGTTTCTAAGGTTGAGAATATAACTCAATTATGGGATCTTTCAAAATTTGCGGAATTTAATCCGTCGGTTCAGATACTTGAAGCCAATCTGAATCTGACTAAAGAAGCTGCTGAAAAAATAATATGGGAGAAGGGAAATGTCAGGTTTAGAGTTTAAATATCCCGTTTATCTGTTTCTGCTGCTGCTTCCCGCTGCCGCAGCATTTGTCTACATATACTTTAAAATATTCAACCGTGAGACGTCCATAAAAATCTCATCGGTTAAAACAGTAAAATCCAGGAGTACACTTAGAGGTGCGACATATAAATTTCTGCCGCTGATCAGGCTTGTTTCCGCAGTTCTTGTAATTGCCGCTCTTGCCGGTCCGGGAAAGGGCGTTGACTACACAAGTGTCAATAATCTGGGCATAGACATCATGCTTGTCCTTGATGTTTCCGGTTCAATGCGCGGAGAGGATTTTCAGCCCGAGAACAGGCTCTATGCGGCTAAGCAGGTTTTGAAAACATTTGTTGACTCAAGAACAAGCGACCGCATCGGACTTGTTGTGTTTGCCTACAGACCCTATCTTCAGTGTCCGCTGACTATTGAATATGACATGCTGAAAGATGTGATCGACAGTGTGGATTTTGATTCAGTAGATGCAGATGGAACAGGCATCGGTGATTCCCTGATGCTTGCAGTCAGCCGGATGAAAGACAGGGAATCAAAATCAAAAATCATACTTCTGGTAACTGACGGAGTTAATAATGCCGGCGGGATTCAGCCTGATACCGCTGCGGAAATTGCAAAACAGTACGGAATTAAAATATACTCGGTCGGAATAGGAAAGGAAGGCCCGGTTCCATATCCGACGAACGGGCTCTTTTCCAGAAAAACTTTCATTGAAAACAATTTTAATGCTGAAGTTATCAGCAGAATTTCCGAAATCAGCGGAGGTAAATTCTACCGTGCTGAATCTGATCAGGTTTTTCTGGAAAACATCAGGGAAATAGATAAACTTGAAAAAACCGATTATGACGTTAAAGTGTATTATGAATTCTTCGACAGGTTTTATATTTTCCTTGCCGCAGCAGCCGTTCTCTTTTTAATTGAAATACTTCTGCGTTCACTTGTTTACAGGAAGGTACCGTAATGAAATTCGGAGCACTTGATAATATTATTTATATCATTCCGTCAGCATCAGCTGCTATCGTACTTTTGGGTTTTTACGGCTGGTGGAGAAGATACAGCATAAAAAGAATTTTTCAGGGAAGAGTTCCTGATTATTTAAGATCTTCAGCATGGATTATTTTTCTGCGGGAGTTTTTCATCATAATTTCAATTCTGCTGTTTGTTGTCGTATTGTTAAAACCGCAGTGGGGAACAATAACACGGCCTGTTACCAAGGAGGGATCAGATTTGCTTGTACTTCTTGATGTAAGCCGAAGCATGGATTCCGAAGATGTTGCCCCGTCTCGTCTCATACGCGCGAAAAATGCACTGAAACTGCTGTCCGCCTCCCTTGAAGGAGACAGGGCGGGACTGATTGTTTTCGCCGGTGAACCGTTTCTCATGACTCCGTTTACTTCTGATATAGGTGCCTTTCATATGTTTCTTGATTCAGTATCAAGCTCTACGCTTGCCCTGCAGGGAACGGATATTGGAGGAGCTCTAAAAAAGGCTTCTGAAATTTTTGAAAAAAAGAAACTCACAAACAGGATTGTACTGCTGATTACAGACGGTGAAGATCATGAAAACAGAGTTGATGAAGTAATGAAGGTTCTTAAAAACCAGGATGTAAAGGTTTTTACGGCCTCACTCGGAACTGATTCACCTTCTGTTATACCTCAATCTGACGGCACTGATATTTATGTAAAGGACATAAACGGAGAAACAGTCAAAACCAGAGTAAATACTTCTCTCCTGAGAAAAATTGCTTCTGAAACCGGAGGTAGATATCTGAATTTGAATCAGGGTTTTGATGATTTGAAATTCATTAAATCCGAACTTAAAAATAACAAGACTAAATCATCCGATACAAGGATGATAACCGAGCCGAAGGAAAAATTCAGAATATTCGCGCTTTTTCTTTTATTTTTTCTGATATTAGAACCTTTTATTGTTAAATACGGGGGAGACAATGAAAGCTGAAAAATTAATACTTTTTGCAGCAGTAATATTATCGGCAGCATGGCTTGACCCTTACGCGGATTATGTTCGTAAGGGAAATTCAGCATATAATGAGGCGGACTACAAATCGGCGGTTGATAATTATGATGCTGCATCCAAATACCTTCCATCCAAATCTAAAGCAGCGGATATTGCTTTTAATAAAGCTACTGCGTATTCCGCAAAGGGAAGCAATGATGTAGCAGAAGAGCATTTCAGGGAAGCGCTTAAATCGGAAGATAAGGAAGTTCAGAAAAAAGCCTTTTATAATCTGGGAAACATGTATTCACGTTCCGGAGATACGGCAAAAGCTGCTGATGCATATATGAATGCCCTGAAGATTGATCCGGATTATCAGAATGCTAAAAATAATCTTGAAAATATTCTCAAACAGCAGAATAAAGATGACAAAAAAGATGATAAGCAGAATAAAGAAGACAAAAAAGACGATAAGCAGAATAATAAAAAAAATGATGATTCAAAAAAAGATCAGAACCAGGATAAGCAGAATCAGAGTGATGATAAATCCGTCCAGGGTGATTTAAGCAGAGAACAGATCGACAAAATACTTCAGGATTATCAGAACATGCCTGTAAAAAGAATGAAGGGAAAAGATGAAAATGGAGTGCAGGTCCTTGAGAAAAACTGGTAAAAATTTTCTTTATGCAGTGTTGCTGCTTTTCTGTATAAATGTTTCAGCTGCGGAAATTTCTACTGAAATTGATGATAATGTAATCGGTCTTGATGAAAGTACAATGCTTCAGATAAAGGTATCTGATGTTAAAAGTGTTGAACCGCTGCAGCTTCCTGTAACTGATAGGGGTCTGGGGCTTGGTTATGCAGGTATTACAAAATCACGTCAGTGGATAAACGGTGTTTCCTGGTCAGGTTTTATCCTTCAGTACCGTGTGACGGGACTGAAAGAAGGCAGCTATGTAATTCCTTCCATTCATTTCATGGCTGATGGAAAGGAATATGGTTCCGATTCTGTGAAACTTACCGTAAGTTCCAAAGTGAGAACAAGACCTAAAAGTCTTCTTGATCAGTTTTTCGGTAATGACGGTAATCCTGTTTTTGACGATAATGAAACCGAAGTTGAAATTGAAACCGAAATATCCAAAACGGAAATATATCTCGGTCAGCCTGTCATCGTACGTATTTTTGTCGTAACAAATTCACCTCAGGGAATTAAAGTCCGGTCAATTGACAAAGATACTGATGAATCAGATTTTTACATCAAACCGGTTGATGAGAAAATTGAAGACCGGAGTTTTGAGGATCATGGGGTCTTATTCTACCGGCAGCATCTTCAGACATATATCTATATACCGATTTCTCCGGGGACATTTAAAATAAACGGAGGAAAGGCTGTGTATTATCAGCAGGAGGCATTTTCCGTTGTGACCAAAACACGGGCTTTTGAAGGGAAAAATATCCGTGTAGCATCTTTGCCTTCCGGTCTGCAGGAACCGGTTTATACCGGCTCCTATAAGATGGAATTTGATAAAACTAAAATAAAAAAATCCGATGCCGAGGCTTCATTTCAGATTAAACTCAGCGGAAGCGGCAATTTCGCGATGCCGATAGACTGGACGGTTCTTAAGCATGACGGTTTTAATGTACTTACATCGGTAAGTGATGCTCAAATCGGCATATCCGGAAATGATGTGGCAGGAAGTTATACCTATGATTTTACGGTAATTCCGGATGATTCGTCAGAATGTGAAATTGAAAATATTTTCATAAATACTTATGATCCTGAAATCAGGCTGTTTAAAAAAATTGAGACAGGTCCTTTTGAATTCAGTTTTAAAAAACAGGGTTTATCAGAGGAAATTCCTGTTTCCGGTTCATCATCCTTTTCGGGATTATTTACGGTTATTATAATTTCCTCCGTCATGATTTTTCTTTCTGTTGCGGCCTTTTCGGCATTTCTCATTCTTGAGAAAAGAAGATCATCACGCGAGACAGAGTACGGTGTGCAGAAAAAATCCGAATTAAAAAAACGGGTAACCGAAAGATTGAATTCTGATAAAAAACTCTCCACTGCTAATGAGCATATAATTGAGTTAAAAAGCGCTCTGAGAAGCAGCAACCGCGAACGTACCATAACTGTAATTGAAAAAAGTATTGTTTTTCTGAAAGAAAGCGGACACGGGTCAGAACAGCTCGATCAGATCAGCGAGATGATATCACTTTCAAGGTTTGCAGGTGCAGGACTGAGTAATGAAACACTTTCAAGAATTATAAATGATGTTGCGGACATGATTAAAGAAATCAGATGATTATTTTAATTCTTTTTTCGCGGTATCCCACATTTTATCAAGCTCTTCAAGAGTGAGGTCTTCAAATTTCAGGTTTTTAGAATCAACGGTTTTTTCAACTGCCGTAAAACGTCTGATAAACTTGCTGTTTGAACTCTGAAGTGCTTCTTCGGGATCAATATCAAGAAATCTGGAAACATTTACAATTGAAAAAAGAATGTCACCGAGTTCCTCTTTTAAATTATTCCTGTCATTCTTCTTCCATGCGTTCTTAAGCTCGGAAAGTTCCTCTTCTATTTTTTCAATCGGACCGTCAATACTTTCCCAGTCGAAACCTACACGTGAGGTTTTTTCCTGGATACGGAATGCCTTAAGCAGGGCAGGCAGGTGGTTCGGAACGCTTTCAAGAAGAGTTTTTTCTGTACTGCGCTTTTCCTCTTTTTTAATTCTTTCCCATTTATCGAGAACTTCTTCCGGTGTTGCTGCCGTATCGGTTCCGAATACATGAGGATGCCGGCGGATAAGTTTTGCAATGATTGCGTCAGCCACATCATCAACGGTGAATCTGTTGTCCTCCGCTGCAATCTGCGAATGGGCGAATATCTGGTATAGCAGGTCTCCGAGTTCCTCAATTATGTCCGGGTCTTTACCGGATTCAATGGCATCGATTACTTCATAGGCTTCTTCAATGACATATTTTCTCAGACTCATATGATCCTGTTTTTTATCCCACGGACATCCGTTTTCGGATCTTAATTCCGCCGCAAGTTCAGCAAGTCTGTAGAGAGATGATTTTTCAGTGAATTTCATTATTGCCTTCAGTCCTTTAATATTTCATGAAGAAGAATACCGCTTGCTACTGCAGCATTTAAGGATGATATTTTACCCCGCATTTCTATTCTTACCGTAATGTCGCACTTTTCACCAGTTAAGCGTCTCATTCCGCTTCCTTCATTGCCGATTACAAGAACTGCAGGTCTGTATTCACGGATTCTGGTTATCTCGGTTGTTGCCTTGTCTGATGAACCGATCACCCAGATATAATTTTTCCTGCATTCTTCCAGAAACTGTGCGCCGTTTGAAACCTTGACAATAGGTATGTATGCGGTGGCGCCTGCGGATGTTTTTACTATAGTTGAATTTATATCAGGTGTATTTGCTTTCGGCATTACGACGCCGATTGCTCCGAGGGCTTCGGCATTGCGTATGATTGAACCTATATTCTGCGGATCAGTCAGCTGGTCAAGAAAAACGATTACTCCTTTTTTTGAAACAGCATCTTCAATCAGATCACGGTAATCTGATGTTTTTTTAGCAGATGTTTTAAGCCGCAGTATTACACCCTGATGATTGAGTTCATCGGTGATTTTATCCATTTCTTTCCGGCTTGTTCTGATGATACGGATATTGTTTTTTTTAGCCAGAAACCCGATATCATCAATTATTTTGCCGTGGATGTTTTCTGCAATTGACAGCGAGTGAATTTCCTGCGGATCGGCTTTAAGATATTCAAGTACGGGATTGCGTCCGAATATTATTTTCTCTTCCATGTAGTCCCGTCTTTTCCGTCTTCGAGAATTATTCCTTCCGAAAGAAGAGCATCTCTTATGCTATCGGCAGCAGCGAAATTTTTGGCCGCTTTAGCCTCTTTTCTTTCAGCAATCATTTTTTCTATTCTTTCAGCATCAATATCTGTATTTGTATCTTTGCTGTCATTGAAAAAAATAAACCCGAAAACAGAGTCCGCCTTTTTTAATGTGTCATAAACCAGCCTGCTGCCGTTTTCAGTAATTCCGGTTTGGTCAATAATTGAATTAATTTCATGTATGTAGTCGAACAGATTTCCAAGCGCACCGGATATATTAAGATCGTCATCCATGGTTTCTATAAACGAGCTGATGAACTTCCCGGATGCGGATACAATCTCATCATCTGAACTGCATCCTTCGGCTGTGAGCTTCAGTCTTGCAACAAAATTATCTATCCGTGCCAGAGGCTGTTTGATTGAATCCAGTCCCGCCAGTGTGAAATTCAGCTGTTTCCTGTAGTGAGCAGAAAATAAAAGGTATCTTATAGAGCGCGGAGAATAACCTTTTTCAACAAGATCCCGGATAGTGTAAAAAGTACCTTTTGATTTTGACATCTTTGCACCTTCGACAAACAGGTGTTTGACGTGCATCCAGTACCTTACGAATTTTTCGCCGTAGGCAGCTTCACTCTGGGCAATTTCATTTTCATGGTGGGGAAAGATGAGATCAACTCCTCCTGTATGAATATCAATGGTGGTGCCGTAAATTTTCCTGATCATGGCTGAACATTCAATATGCCATCCCGGACGTCCGCTTCCCTGGTTTATTTCCCACTGGGGTTCATCTTCACTTTTCGGGGCCTTCCATAGTACAAAATCCCTGATGTCATCTTTTTCATATTCATCGGTATCGTATCTTGTACCGGTTTGTATTTCACGCTTATCAAGTTCGCTTAGCTGTCCGTAATGATCCCATTTTGCTATGCTGAAATAGATAGAATTGTCTTTTTCGTAGGTAAAACCGTTTTTTTCAAGACGGTCAATTATATCCGCCATTTCAGGAATTGATTCTGTTGCACGCGGATAATGCTCAAATTCGTCAAAATTAAGGGTTTTAAGATCTTCCTTGAAAAACTCGATGAAACGGTCTGTATATTCCTTCAGTGATTTGTTTTCAGCTTTTGCGCCGTTTATTGTTTTATCATCAACATCAGTGAGGTTGAGAGTGTGATTGACTTTGTATCCTCTGAATTTCAGATAACGTCGAAGCATGTCATTAAACGTAAATGTTCTGAAATTTCCAATGTGAGCGAAATTGTATACTGTTGGCCCGCAGGAATAAATTGATACTTCTGGATAATCTTCAATTCTATTCTTTTTAACACCGCCGGGAATAAATTCTTCCATGGTTTTTGTCAGCGTATTGTAAATTTTCAGGGTGCTCATTCTATTTCATCTCCATTTTCATCCAGTTCAATTTCAACAGTCGGAGTATTTTCAATCTTTTTTACCGAGAATGAACCTTCATCGGCCGGCTGCATTTTTAATATTTCTTCAGGAGATATATTTATTTTATTAAGCGTTTCTTTGTCAAGTTTCTTTAATGCAATAATCATGTGCATTTTTTTTATGTACGCAATAAGTTCGTTCAGTTTTCTGTTTTTACGCTCCATCATTGTTCTGGTTTCAGTGCTCAGTTTTTTTAATATTTCATCTTTTCTTTTAAGTTCTTTCTGAAGTGACGTGAGTGCTTCATAGTCTTCGCGGTTGACTTTTTTAAAGTCGATGTGCGCGAGAACTATTTCATCCCTGGAAGTGTCTTTCTCAATGGATTTAATGATGTCGTTTATTTCATCGCTTGAAAACAGATCCTCGGCTGAAGTCTGAACCCATTTCCTGCCCGTACCATCGGTAAATTCGGTAGATTTATGTTTCTCATTTTTTTTCTTAAGCATATCTGACCTGTAAAAATCCTGTTTTCCCCTTTTATTATTATCGTCATTTCATATGATTTTAATTTTAAATAATATCAAATTATGAATAAAGATATTTTCCGTTAAATCCGGACAATTCCCTGATATAGGTGTATTGAATCAGCATCAATAAAATACTGCAACTTTTTTTGCAAAATTTTATTTTAAAATCCTGTTTTTTGTCTTCATCGGTTACATTCTGTTACAATTTTAAACGAATAAGTTACATTTACGGGTAATATTTAAATTATCATCAGTCTTATCCATGGGTTTGTTTTTAGGAATATGAAAATAAAGGAGAAAAAATGAAAAAATGTATTTTGAACTATGCAATAGATATGGGTATTCTTCTGGCATTTATGGTTACATTCATAACGGGTATTGTAAAATGGCCCGGGATAATTCTTAAATTCGGGTTCAACTACAGGGATTTCCCGATGAGTTATTTTACAATTATGCATGACTGGGGCGGGCTTGTAATGTCTCTGTTGTCATTTGCTCATGTCATGATGCACAGAAAATGGATATGGACAATGACTAAAAAATTACTGAGAGGAAAAAAAAATGAAAAAAAATTTATTACCGGTTCTGCTGGTCCTGATAAATGTATCGGGAATGCTGAATGCGTCGAAAACGAGTGATGAAAATTTCACTTATTCCAATGATAACTTTTCAGGAGAGGAACCTGCCATAGCGTCTGATAATGCTTCACTTGCAGCTGAACTTTCCGGAACATGTTTTAAAGGTCTTTGCTGCTCAAGTCCTTCATGCAGCAGATGGTCAGATATTGATGCAAATGAAAAATGCGACAGAGGAGTCTGAACTGGGTTCATTTTTAAAAAATGCTTTATTTTTATCCGGCCGGATAAATAATTGTTCTAATTTGAAAATTGGAGAATATTGTGAAGCTGATTAAATTAATGACTGCAGCGGTAGTGCTGCTTGTTTTTATCTCATGCAGTAAGGATGATGTTAACAAAAAGGAAGGAGATCCGAAGCAGACAGATTACAGTTATGCAGTGGGGGTTCAGGTAGGCAAAAATCTTAAGGATACAAATGTTGAAATTGACAGAACCGCCCTGATTAAAGGAATCGAAGACGCACTAAACGGAAAATCCGATATGACTGATGCTGAAATTGCTGCGGCGTTCAGCGATTTCAGCCGGCTTGTTAATCAGAAGGCACAGCAGACCGCTACTGATAATTTACAACTCGGACGTGATTTTCTTGATAAAAACAGGTCTGAAAAAGGAATTCAGACTACATCCTCAGGAATTCAGTATAAAATAATTAAAAAAGGTGCCGGCAGATCTCCAGGACCTGCAGACAGAGTAAAGGTGAATTACCGTGGAGTACTGCTTGACGGAACTGAATTTGACAGTTCTTATGCCAGAAATGAACCGGTAATTTTTGCTTTAAATGAGGTGATAAGAGGATGGGGGGAAATCCTTCAGCTTATGAAACCGGGTGCAAACTATAAGGTTTTCATTCCGTCAGAACTCGCCTATGGTCCGAAACCGAGACCGAAAATTCCCGGAAATTCAGTTCTTATCTTTGATATCGAACTTCTGGAAATACTCAAATAGATTTTCTGTCCCTGCAAATTACTTTGAACAGACCGTTCTTACAGGCGGTTTGTTCAATTGCTGCAATCCCCGCATGATTCTTCTTTTGAAATATGTCCGTAGATTGCAATATTTTTCTGCTTTTGATTCATTCGGCTGCCTATAATATTTAAATTGACAGGAAAAGTCTGAAAACCGATAAAAGAATAAATTAAAAAAGTGGAAAAGAAATGTCAGAAAAAAAATACGCATATCTTGAGAAATACGGAATATTCCGTTATTCGGCCCCAATGAATGAATATACCAGTTTTAAATGCGGAGGTCCGGCTGATTTTTTAATAACTCCGGCAGGATATGATGAAGCATCGGAAATCATTAAATACTGTGTTAAGGAAAATATTAATTACACGGTGATTGGTGCAGGTTCGAATCTTCTCGTAGGAGATAAGGGTATCCGCGGAGCAGTTATACGAATTTCAGAAGATATGGGCATAAAAGGAAAAATTGAAATTCAGGGAGAATTCATTTATTGTGATGCCTCTGTTAAAAAAACCGATTTCATTGATTTTGCAGTGGATAACGGTTTCGGAGGTGTGGAATTTGCTGTTGGAATTCCGGGATCAATAGGCGGAGGAATTTCAATGAATGCGGGAACATTCATGGGAACCTACATTGATATTCTGAAAAAAATCAGATATATAGACAAATCAGGAAATCTTAAAGTCCGTGATATGAGTTCTACTGATGCTCATTACCGTCACATGGATCTTGATGATGCAGTAATAATTACAGGCGGCTATTTCATGCTTCCACGTACTGAGGATGCCGGCCTTCTCAGGAGTAAAATCGAAGATATCATAAATGACCGGAAATTCAAACATCCCTGGACGTATCCAAGTGCAGGCTCGGTCTTTAAAAATCCTGATGGTCATCAGTCCTGGAAACTTGTTAACGACAGCGGCCTTAAAGGTTTCAGAATCGGAGATGCGATGGTTTCTGAACTTCATACTAATTTTATCATAAATGACGGAAATGCGAAAGCTGCTGATATAAGAAGGTTAATTGAACTTATTCAGAAAACCGTTAAAGAAAAATTCAATGTTGACATGCATACCGAAATTAAAATGATCGGGGAATTTTAATTCGGATGGAAGCCGGAACCTCTCTTTATGACATTACATTCTGTTCTCTCGATCTGGAAACAACAGGCATCAGTCCTTTCTCAGACCGTATTATCGAAATCGGAATCGTAAAATTCCGTCTTGATACACCGGTTGTTGAAAAATTCTGCTCACTTGTAAATCCTGAAATGCCTATCAGTGAACCGGCATTTATGATTCACGGTATTTCCGACAATGACGTGGAAGATGCGCCTGTGTTTCATGAAATTGCTGATGACGTACTTGAGTTTTTATCGGACTGTGTTCTTGTTATTCAGAATCCGCGTTTTGATCTGGCTTTCCTTGAGATGGAATTTTCACGATCAAAAAAGACTTTCAGAAAATACGTTTCTTTTGATACGGTAATCATGTCAAAAAAAACATATCCTGAATTAAGAAATCATAAACTGCAGACTGTTGCGGAAAGTCTTGGGGTTATTGTTAATTTTCACCGGGCGCTGGATGATTCGGTTGCATGCATGAAGATATTTAAAAAAATAATCAGAAAAATTGATCCAGGCCGTAAAATGACTTTTTTAAAACTCAGAAATTTTCAGGGAGGAATTGAAAGGGCAGGCATAATTGCGGAACTGAAATCAAGAGAAATAAACGGGCTTCATATTCAAAGCGGAGATGAAATAGAGATTGTATACAGGGATAACAGCAATAATGTAACTGAAAGAAAGGTCAGAGTTGAAAAAATCTACCGCCGCGGTAAAAATAATATCATTTTCGGATATTGTTTTCTGCGTGAAGAGGAACGTTATTTTAACATAAGCAGAATTCTGGAAATTAAGAAGCCGTAAGCATCAGGCTGTTTTTCTGAATGAAGAATAATTTTTTTCATTAAAAAAATATTCATTAAGATTCATTTCGGTAATCATTTTGGAAAGGTACTCGGAACACTTGAGCATCATGGTTCCTTTTTCTCTTTGTATTTTTTCATGAAATGTAATCAGGAACCCTATGAACGAAGCATGTACTTCTGATGTCTGCGTACAGTCCAGAGTAATTTGGGGAATAAAGCCGTCAGATTCAATTTTTGAATAGTATGTATATGCATCAGTGAAGGATATTTTTTCCGGAAAAGTCCATTCATTGTTCATATGATCCATGGTTTATTCTCCTGTTGAAGTTTGTCCTGCATCATTAATATCGACTTCTTTTCTGAAATTCTTTAAAAAAAAACTTTTAATTTTGAACTGTATATTTACAATGTATTTTCCATCGGAGGGTTCATGCCGTATAAAGAAATCCGTGCTGATTTTGAACATTTGAGAAAGCTGTTTATCTTCCCTGAAAGTGAAGACCGGTTTATTGAATTCGGACAGATGATTCTTAATATGCTGCATTCATATTTCCGGGAAAAAGGCGGCATTCACAGTTCCGTCAGTCTGAAAAGTCTTGAAGAAATGTTTTCGGAAATAAGTATTCCCCGGGGACCTCATCTGCTAAAGGATATTTTCAGTGAAATAGAAGAGAAAATAATCAGTAATTCGGTAAAAGTCAGCAGCCCGTACTATATCGGACACATGACAAGCGCCATTCCATACTATTCGATATTTGTAGAAATGATTATAGCAGCTCTTAACCAGAATCAGGTCAAAATTGAAACTGCAAAAGCTTCAACATTTGTAGAAAGGGAACTAATCTGCTGGATTCACCGTCTCATATATAATTTCAATGATGAATATTATAACTCCTCAATACAGAACCGCAATGTTTCTTTGGGCAGCGTAACACTTGACGGAACGCTGGCAAATCTTACCGCGCTGCTTATTGCACGTAATAAGGCTTTCCCTGCCGACGGATCATTCAGAGGCATATCCGAAGAGGGTATTGCCGAAGCCTATAAATATTATAATGTCGAAAGATCTGTAGTTTTTGTATCCCGGAGAGGTCACTATTCAATTGATAAGATTAATGGAATTCTCGGTGTCGGAACCCGCAATATAATAAAAATACCGGTTGATAAATATAATAAAGCGGATGTAAATCTGCTGAAACATGAAATTTCAAAAATTGAAGAACATAACAAAGCGGGCGGGGCAC
This sequence comes from Spirochaetota bacterium, assembly GCA_016928815.1. GTDB lineage: Bacteria > Spirochaetota > UBA4802 > UBA4802 > JAFGJZ01 > JAFGJZ01. Next base: position 30,307 of record JAFGJZ010000185.1, on the reverse strand, counting down.
GGATTAAAATTATTGCAATTGTTGCTGTTGCCGGATCAACTGAAACCGGAAATATTGATGATCTTTATGAAATCCGGAAATGTGCTGAAAGCTGTGGAGCACATTATCACGTTGATGCGGCCTGGGGAGGTCCGGTACTTTTTGTTGATCAGTACCGTACTCTTTTCCGGGGCATAGAACTTGCTGATTCCGTTACTTTTGATTCGCACAAACTTCTTTATCTTCCGCTGTCGATGGGTATGGTGCTTTTCCGGAATGAAAAGGATCCCGATTTCATCAAGCATAATTCGACCTACATTTTGAGAAAGGATTCATACGATCTGGGCCGTTTTACGGTTGAAGGTTCACGTCCTTTTTCCGCACTTCGGCCGTGGGTGGCAATGAAGGTTTTCGGTTCTGAAGGGTTCAGGCTGCTTTTTGAGAATGCTTTTAAACTTACCAAATTTTTTCAGAAATCAATTATCAACAGCAGCTGTTTTGAGCTTCTTAATATTCCGGAATTATTTATCATCAACTACCGGTTTATTCCCGAACAAATTTCGGATTTCATTATGGAAACGGCGTCCAGTGATTCCCGCGGATATGATGCAGAAAAGATAATAGAAATAAATACAGCATTAAATGACATTAATAAGGATCTTCACCGCCATCTGCGGCATGAGGACAATAGTTTTGTATCGAGAACGGTTCTTGAATCAACTCAGTATCACGGACAGATGATAGTCAGTCTGCGTGCAGTAACAATAAATCCCCTTACTGATGATAATATTCTTTCTGAAATACTGCTTGAACAGCAGAAACTTGGAGAAATGATATTCAGGGATTATTCCGTAAGGATTGACAGTATAATAAAAAAGCCCCGTTAAAGGGGCTTTCTATTATGAAATATTACTGAATTTTTATTTGAAATCATTTATCTGATATGATTTTTTCTCGTCAAATTCAACAACTTCCTTAAGGTGCTTATATTGTGTGGATTCTACACCGTACTGAAGTTCGGCAGCTGTAAGCAGAGCCTTGTTTTTTTTCTGCTTAAATTCAATAGAAAGGCTTTCAGCGTTTCCATTATTTCTGTATTGTTTAAGAACGGCTTCCATGTAACCGTAACAGCTTGCCATGTACCTGTATGCCCAGATGTCCTTTTTAGTTGTTTCATTTATTGATATGTATTTTTCAAGAATGGGGATGCACGGTTTCAGGTTATGAATGTCATACTGGGAGGAAACATATGACTGAAAAAGGGAAATTTGAAAATTTATAAATGCCTGATCCTTGATAACTTCAATATTCAGCACCTGATCCATTAAATTTATGGCTCTTGTGAAGTGGGTAATTGCTTTTCCTTTTGCTTCATATTTCAGTTTGGCAATCTGGCGTTTTTCCTGATTTTTCCTGTCAATTTCCTGCCAGTACCATCTTTCACTGAGGTTTCTTCTTTTTGCAAAGAACTGCTTTGTGGTTTCAACTTCACTGTTCATATCTTCCAGAATGTCAATGCCTTTAGAGTATTCATCTACAGCCTGGTTAAGGATGTTGTCGGAATATTCTTTCGTCAGTTTTTCAAGATCTTTTAAAGCGGTAATATACGGTTTATAGTCTTCTACCCGCCATCCGCCTAAATCTGACGGAAGTTCATCTGTCGTCAATGCGGGATTATCCGCCGGTGCGGCAGCATCATTCTGTGCGAAAACTGCGGCTGCAGATAGAATTAAAAATAGCGTGATGAAGGATAGTAAATTTTTTTTATTAAATATTCCTGATCTCATGGGACAGACCTCTATAAATTATTCTTTTTTCTACTATCGGTATTTTGAAAGGGATAATTTAATATTATTTTATTGACAATAGCCGATAATAGAGTTTTTTTAATTTTATTATTAAATATAAGCGGATTATCTGATGAATTCAACAAAAAACGGGAAAAAATCTGAATACTGTGCATACTGCAATCATGAAGGACTGATTAAAAACAGCGAGGCTTATGTACTTGGAGAGGAACCTCTGTCAGTATGTCCGAAATGCGTAAAACCGTCATGCAGGTGCGGAGGAGAGGAGCCGTATTTCTATACCGAGGAAGGGAAAATAAAACAGTGTTCATGCCGGGATGTGCGTCTGCGAATAGCTAAAATAAATTCAATCTATAAGAATTCAGGTATTGATAAAAAATTTCAGTGGCGTTTTTTGAATGAATTTAACGTCAGAAACAAGAATGATGAAAGGGCGAAAAAAGCTGCATATTCCATAATTACACGCTTCCCTAATATAGACAGGGGGCTTTACCTGTGGGGAAATCCCGGTACCGGAAAAACTTTTTTATCGACCATCATATTGACGGAATTAATTGCAACACACTGCGTAAGCGGAAAGTTTATGAAAATTTCCAGAAACTTTTTCGGCAAGCTCCGTTCAACCTTTGTTGAAGGAAGTTCCATGTACGGAATGGCATCCCAGATTGAGAGAGAACTTGCTGAAGTTGATATCCTCGTTGTTGATGATTTTGGAATACAGAGAGACTCAGCCTGGGAGCAGGAAACTTTATATAACCTGGTTGATGCACGCTATGAGGCCGAAAAATTCACAATCTTTACTTCAAATCTGGATCCCGGCATAGCAATGAAAGATCTATCAGAGGGCAGGATACTTTCACGGATAAAGGAAATGTGCTATATTATTGAGATTTCCGGACCTGATAAACGTGTGGAAAAATAGTGATTTTTATCGGAATTGGAACAAATCTCGGCGATAAAAGGAAAAACATAGAACAGGCGCGGAGACTGATGACGGAAAATCAGATCAGAATTGTAAATTCCAGCAGCATTGATGAAACTGAACCCGTTGATTTTACAGACCAGCCGCGTTTTCTGAACCAGATAGTTGCTGTCGAAACACTGCTTGGTCCTGATGAGCTATTTGAGGTTCTTCAATCTGTTGAAAAAGAAATGAAACGGGTAAAGTTAATCAAAAAAGGTCCGAGAATTATTGATCTGGACCTGCTGCTTTATAATGATATTGTGCATAAAAGTGATAAACTTTCCATACCTCATCCGGGGATTAGAAATCGTGATTTTATACTCAAGCATTTAATTGAACTTGATTCAAATTTGACCTGTCCTGAAACAGGAAGAAAATATCTGGAGATCTATTATGTTAAACATAAATGATTTTAGAACCAAAAAGCAGAAAAATGAAAAAATAAAAGTCATTACATCATATGATTATTCAACTGCTGTAATTGTTAATGAAAGCGATATTGATGCGGTTCTCGTTGGAGATTCACTCGGCATGGTTTTTTGCGGATATGAAACTACGATTCCGGTGACTCCCGAAGAAATGATATATCATACCAAGGCTGTTAAGAGGGGTGCTGCAGATAAATTTATAATTACCGATCTTCCATATCTGAGTTATCATGTTTCGGATGATGATACATTGCAAATCTGCGGAAAGATATTCAAGGAAAGCGGATGTCATGCGGTGAAACTGGAGGGTGGATCGGAATTCTCCGGCAGAATTAAGCTGCTGACAAACGCTTCAATCCCGGTAATGGGTCATTTGGGATTAACTCCGCAGAGTGTTCATAAATTCGGCGGTTTCAAGGTGCAGGGCAGAGATGATGACAAGGCAGAAAAGATGATTTCAGACGCAAAGTCAATCGAAAATGCGGGTGCATTTGCAATAGTGCTTGAAGCGATTCCCGAGAAACTTGCAGCACTTATTACACAGGCTGTTTCGATTCCTACAATCGGGATTGGCGCCGGGCGCTATGTGGACGGACAGGTTCTTGTTATTAATGATCTGCTTGGTTATAACAGGAATTTTAATCCCAGGTTTGTCAGGAAATACAGAAATTATAATGATGATATCCTGAATGCGCTTAATGAGTACTGTGAAGATGTTGACAAACAGATTTTTCCGGCCGAGGAAAACTCGTTTAAATAATTTCAGGCTGACATGGATTTTATCTGATATTCCAGAGTATTGATGTTTATTTCATTTTTAACGAAAAGTTTAACAAGATCAGCATTTAATTTACCGTGATCAGCTTCATCAATTATTATTTTAAGTGCTTTTTCATGCGGAATTGCTTTTTTATACGGACGGTCAGTTGCGGTGAGGGCGTCATAAATGTCAGCAATTGCCATTATCTGGGCGGCAAGCGGAATGTCTTTTTCTTTTAAACCATAGGGATATCCGCTTCCGTCGTTTTTTTCATGATGCATCTGGGCTATTTTCGGAATGTCTTTATATTCAGGCGGCCATGGAATTCTTTTTACGAAATTATAGGTATGAACGACATGACTTTCAATTTCCTTGCGTTCAAGATCATTCAGACTGCCGCGTCTGATACTTAAATTAGTCCGTTCATGTCCGTTAATTATTTCAATGTAGTGGCCTTCAATATCATAACATTCTATGCTGCTGATATCATTGTTAATAGTGTTGATTGTTTCTGCCGGATCATTCTCAAGAACTGTGGGTTCGTTAAGATTAATAATAGTTTTTGTAATTTCCTTAATTTTACGTAATACTTCATCCTTGGAATCTGCGGCCTTATTCATGTTTCCATCAGTTTCGCTCTGAAGTTCTACATAACGGTAAAGATAATTAAATTTGAGCAGAAGATTTTCAAGTTCCTTGGGATATAACTTCTTTGATTTCATGAAAATTGCAAGATCAATATAAACCTTTCCAAAGTCATGAAGAAGCGCGGCATACTCAAGTTCTTTCAGCTTGTTTTCACTGAAGAAAATATTCTTAAACACTCCGGTGTTTTCAGCGTTTACTGCATCCGCAAGTTTTGTGCAGATTTCAGCAACCCGGAAAGAATGTCCTGAAGTGGCGGGGTCCCGTGACTCTATTGCTGTTACGGACGCTTTTACAAATTCTTCAAATTGATTTTCAATCTGTTTAATCATCCGGTTGTTTTCAATTGAAATTGCAGCCTGTCCGGCAATTGATTCCATCAGATGTTCATATCGTTCAGCAAATTTGGAAACTTTATTTTCAAAATCCTCATCTGTTTTAAGTTCAACCTCAAAGGCCTCATTTCCGGTTGTGAATCTTGCATCACCGGATTCCTTGCTGTTTATAAGCTGAATTACTCCTATAATTTCATCGATATGATTACGCATAGGTACGACGAGAATTGATTTTGTACGGTAATTATTTTTAATATCAAAACTGTTATTGAATGAAATCGGATCATCCGGTGAAATTTTATAAACATCGGGTATGTTGAGAATATTCCCGGTAATGGCGACGTAGCCGGTGATGGATGAAGTGTCATAGGGAAGAACATAATCTTCCATAGGTATCGGTTTTGAAAAGGTATGCGAGTATTTAATTCTGATCTGTTTTTCTCCGTCAGAGTTTTCTTCAACCAGATATATGCTTCCTGCATCGGCTCCTGTTATTTTTTTACTGAGATTTAAAATGAGCCGGAGAAGTTTTTCAGGATCTTTTTCTATTGAAAGTCCGCGGCCGATATTAATCAGATCCTCCTGATCCTGTTTCATGTCAATGAGCAGTGCCAGGGAGTGAGAGGTATTGAAATTGTCAATGTATCGTTCAGTCAGGATGTGAGAAAGATTTTTTACTGCAAATGTAAATTCCGACTTTGAAATTTTTCCATGCCAGATATGTCCGATATCAATGTTGTTGAATACGGGATTATGATCATCATCTGAGTTTATCTGTATTATGAAGTTATAGATGAAATTATCATCAGAATAAGAACTGATAATTTCTCTGAAACGGTAATAATCATTTTCATTTATGCAAAACAGGGCTATAAAAGGTTTTTTCCCTGTTTTGGAGAATACCGATTCAATCTTTTCACGGATATTTTCATTGAATACATGAAACTTATAATCTTCGGGAATATTAATTTGTCCGATTACTTTTTCATTAACAAAAATTTCTTTTTTTATTGTGAGTATATTCTTCATAATCAGTAATTTATTAAAATATAATGCGGGAATATAGTCAATAAATTTATTAATCCGTCCGTCCGATTTATTTTATCTGATATCCGGAAAAATCGGATTTCAATTTAATGGTATGAGTTTATCCGGTGAATTATATTGCCGGCAGTACACGGCTGTAAATTGTTATTGAAAAATTGTAACAACTTAAACAGACTGTTACTAATAAGGTAAAGTTGATATTTCAAACGGGGAAAGAATTATGAAAAAAATATTTTATAATGTGTCGCTAATAATCTTTTTAGTGCCTGCATTGCTTTATGCGGTTTCCGATCTTGAAAAAATGAATAATGATCTCCAGAAGGTAACAGAAAAAGTTTTGCCTGCTGTGGTTAGCATATCCGTGGAAAAGGCGCCTGTCGCCCAATCAGGGAATTTTCTGTTTAATGGAATTCCGCGGAATATGCCGGAACAGAAATTTTTCGGATCAGGAGTAATCATAAGTGATAAAGGTTATATTGTTACAAATAACCATGTTGTTGAAAATGCATTAAAAATCGAAGTTACCTTATATGACAGGAAAAATTACGAAGCGCAGATCATAGGAATCGATCCTGCAACTGATATAGCCGTAATCAGGATTAAGGGGGCTGTACCTTCTAAACTGCCAGTAATTTCCTTTGCGGATTCAGATAAAATTAAACCGGGACAGATAGTCATTGCAATTGGAAATCCAATGGGTTTTTCGCACACTGTCACAATGGGAATTATAAGCGCCATCCAGCGCGAGAATCTCGGGCTTGCAGATTATGAGAATCTTATTCAGACAGATGCCGCAATTAATCCAGGAAATTCAGGAGGCGCACTTGTAGACATTTACGGGAAACTGATCGGAATAAACACCGCAATTGTGTCCCGCAGCGGCGGTAATATGGGACTCGGTTTTTCCATCCCTTCCAACATGATAAAAAAGATTTCAGACCAGCTCATCGGTACAGGAAGCGTTGAACGCGGCTGGCTCGGAGTATCAATTCAGGAATTAACTCCTGAACTGGCTGAAAAATTCAAAGCCCCTAAAGTTAACGGAGCTTTGATTTCTGAAACACTGAAAGATTCACCTGCGGAAAAGTCGGGAATAAAAGCAGGAGATATAATTACTGGAGTTAACGGAAAAGATCTGACAGGCATGCAGGATTTACGGAGAAAAATTGCTGATTTAAAACCTGGAACCATAATTAAGCTTCAGATTTTCAGAGACGGCAAAAAAACCGAAATACCGATTACAATAACCAAAATGCCGGTAAAAAATATTGCCCAGCAGAATGCCGAAATTACCGGTGATATGGGCCTTTTAGTCGAGGATTTAAATGAGGATTTAGCTTATCGTTTTGGGATAAGAGAAAAATACGGTGTAGTTGTAACAGGTATAAAAAATAATTCACCAGCTCAGAAATCAGGCATACGTCCCGGAGATCTGATTGTTAAAATGGATGAAATTAATATCAGGAATAAAAACGATTTTTACAGAACTGTTGAAGAACTGAAAAAGAATGACTCCATTCTATTAATGGTAAAACGGTCAGGTTCCCAGTTTTTTGTCCTTATGAACAAATGAAAAGTAAACGGCAGACAATGAGTCTGCCGTTGAATAAATCAGTAATTGATTCCGCTTTTTTTACGCACTTCTTTTAAAGTTTTTTCTGCAATTTCTCTGGTTTTTTCAGCACCCTGTTTAAGTATCTTTCTTACTGAGTCAGGATCAGCGGCAAGTGCTTCCCGTTTAGCTCTGTAGGGACCGAAATATTCAAGAATTATTTCGAAGAGTTCAGTCTTTGCAGTACCGTATCCAAGACCTCCCTCAAGATATCTTTTTCTCAGATCAGCGGTCTGATCAGGGGAGGCGAATAACTTATATAACTGAAATACATTGCATGTGTCCGGATTTTTTGATTCTTCAACACCTTTGGAATCCGTAACGATTTTCATTATTTTTTTGCGCAGCGGTTTTTCTTCTTCAAACATGCATATCGTATTGCCGTAGCTTTTAGACATTTTCTGACCGTCGATGCCGGGTATAATGGCAACTTCCTCACGGATTACAGGTTCCGGAAGAATGAAAGTCTCACCGTAGGTCATGTTGAAAGCAGTTGCGATATCCCGTGTAATTTCAAGATGCTGTTTCTGGTCTTTACCGACTGGAACTTTCTCAGCCTGAAACATTAAAATATCAGCTGCCATCAGAACGGGGTAGGTGTAAAGACCGGCATTTGTGGTAATACCTTTGGCAATTTTATCTTTATAGGATGTACTTCGTTCAAGAAGGCCAAGCGATGTTGAACATGAAAGAATCCATGATAGTTCCTGAATTTCCGGAATGTCTGATTGAACCCAGAAAAAACATTTATCAGGATCGAGTCCCAAAGCCAGAAAATCAATTGCAGCTTCAAGAGTGTTCCTTCTCAGTTCTTCTGCATTTTTTAAAGTGGTCATGGCGTGATAGTTAACTATGAAACAGAAAAGTTCATTATTTTCCTGCTGTTCAATCATAGGTTTCATCATCCCCAGATAGTTGCCGATGTGAAGCTGTCCGGAAGGCTGTATGCCGGATAAAATTCTTGCCATTACGTTTCTCCTGAAATGTGGATAGAATCAGAAAATATGAAACTGAAAATGAGTCAATAAAAAAATAGGATATTTTTACTGCAGAATCATGTGAACGGGAGAATTTGAGTTTCCGGTAATTTTAAGGTTCCTTAAGGGTAACAACCTTAATGTAACTGTCAAGTTTTGCTATTTTAAATACGGATAATACATCATCTGTAAGATCAGCACATGCAAATTCAACATTTTCCTTTTTTGCCCAGTTCATACATCTGATAATTGCACCGATACCGCTGGAATCAACATAATCGGTTTTTGACATGTCCAGATAAACTGCTTTCGGAGACTGAAGAAGAGCTTCCTTGAAAGTACTCTCCAGTGTTCTGGTAGTCGAAAGGTTAAGTTTTCCTGACAGGGAGATAACTGATGTTCCGTTAACAGATTCAGTTGAAATTTGTATCATTTTGTTACCTCATTTATTTAATCAGATTATTATACATTTTAAAAACCCTTAAGTCAAATAAAAAAGAGACATATCCATGTCTCTTTTTTATTTTATATTATAATTCGGTTAAAAATTTATCGTTTTAGATTTATGAGCTCCTGAAGCATCTGATCACTTGTTGTAATTGTTTTTGAGTTAGCCTGGAATCCTCTTTGTGTTATGATCATGTCAACAAACTGATCGGAAAGATCTACATTTGACATTTCCAGCATGCCGGCATTTATTTTACCGCGTCCGGCTTCGGAAGCTGCTCCGACATTAGCCAGTCCGGAGTTGTTACTCATTTCAAAAAGATTCTCACCGGTTGCTGTAAGACCGCCCGGATTTGTGAAAACCGCCATTGCTACCTGACCGACCGGCCGTTTAACGCCATTTGAGAAAACTCCTGTAATGATACCGGAATTATCAATGTTGAATGATTCCATATACCCCATTGAATAGCCGTCCTGTTCAACACCCTTGGTAGTTGACGGTGAAGAATATTGTGTGATACCTGTGTTAAGACCAGCCGCGCCAAGATCAAGACGGATGGTTCTGACGTTTGGATCTCCGGTAATTCGATAGTTCAGATTAGCTGTAAGATTTCCCTGATTCTGACCGTCAGGAGTTCCTTCATCTGCTGCACCTATGATTCTGCCGTCAGGAGAAAATCTGAGTTTAATCCGTGTGCCCGGATTTTCCTGGTTAATCTGATCAGCACCTGCAGGGACATCAAGAGTTACCGGTCCCATTGAATCGCTTACTCCGGCAGACGCGGTCCATTCGTTGACTCCTGTTTTCCATATAGTCATAGTCAGACGGTGAGGATCTCCGAGATTGTCATAAACATCTATATTTGTTGTTACTCCGGCGGAAGCAATCATCCTAGGTGTTGCATTTGCCGGAACAAGAGGACTGCTGGAATTCAGATTACATTTGTATCTTACAAAACTTGTCTCTCTCGCAGGTTCTTTGCTGTAAACAGGAATCGTGATGTCCCCTGGTGTCCCCTGGGAATTAACAATCATATCACCGTTGGAATTTCTCTCTGCCATCCATCCCTGAACTCTGAGTCCGTTTCCAGGATTTACAAGCGTTCCGTTTTTATCAATACTAAAAGTACCGGCACGTGTATAGAAATCTTTATCTCCTTCGGAAAGAATGAAGAAACCGTCTCCTGAAATTGCAAGGTCAGTCTGAACTCCGGTTGTCTGCAGGCTTCCCTGTGTGAAAATTTTATCAATAGAAGCTATAGTCATACCGAGACCGACCTGCTTAGGATTTACTCCGCCTTTTGTTTCTTCGGGCTTTGCTGCACCAGCAAGTGTCTGGGAAAGCATATCCTGGAAAGTAATCCTGCTTGTTTTAAATCCGTATGTATTTACATTTGATATGTTGTTGCCGACTACGTCCATTCTTGTCTGGTGATTTTTTAATCCGGCTACTCCGGAAAAAAGAGATCTCATCATGGCGGATATTCTCCTAAAAATTATTTGGTTGATCCAAGCTTTATTAATATCGAATCATTCTATAAAATCGATTAGAATAATTCTAATTTATCGCTGCATTTTTGTCATATTCATTTGCTGCTGCTTTTTTAAGTGTATCTTCAAGATTAATTACTTTTGTTTCACCATTATTTTTACCGGCAGGATAAACAGCCGCGATATCTTCAAGACGGATTTCATAATCATCTACTCCGACCAGAATTTCGTTTCCTTTTTTAATAATGTGGCTTACTTCACCGGAAATACCTTTTGCGTGTTCTGAATCAAATGCATTAATATATTTACCTATTAAAGAGTAGGCTTCACCGGCTTTGGAATTAAGATTCAGTTTTTCTAATTCTTTGGACATATTATTCATCTGTTCAAGTGAGGAGAACTGTGCCATCTGGGCAATGAATTCCCTGTCTTCCATCGGTTTGGTAGGGTCCTGATGTTTTAATTGAGTTACAAGCAGTTTCAGGAAAGAATCTTTACCAAGAGATTCACCGTAGTTTTTTCCTTTACCCTTATGGACCTGATTTACTTCATTAGCCTGCTGCTCAGCAATCATTTTCTGCTGGGGTGTCAGTTGTAAATTAAGCCTTTGACTTGTTGATTGAACTGCATCCATATTATATACTCCTTATATTACCATATTAAGATGTTGCGATCTATAATCATTTTCATTTATTCTGTAATTTTCTACTGCTTCCTCTTTAAAATCTGAAAAATAAATTCCGTTATTGTAATTCATTTCTTCGTTTGTATCTTTCTGATGCTGTCCGTTTCTGACGTTGACTTCGAAGCTACCGACATTTATTCCGGCCTCTTCCAGTGCTGTCCTGAGCGTCTGAAGATCATTCTGAAGCAGCTGTTTGGCCTCATCGCTTTCGACCATGAATTTCCCGTTCAAAACTCCGTTTTCAAGTCCCATATTTACATTAAGATGGCCGAGTTTTTCCGGGAACAGTTTCATTATAATGCTGCTGTTTCGGTTATCCTTAACGGTTATTTTTGATCTTTCAAGAATTTCATTCAGCTGCTGACGGAAAAGCAGTGAACCTTCAGTTCTGCTGCCGTGAGTCATATTTCTGGATGCTTCCATTATGTTTTTAAACATGGAAGGACTTTTGTCAGAAAGATCAAATGAGTCACCGCCGTCTTTGCTGCTGCTGAAGGATTCAGAGGATATATTTAATTTGCTCAGCTGAGTTATCAGTGTTTCAGTATTTTTTGAATCAGGGTGAGAATCATTTAATCCGCTAAAAACCTCATTTCTGCCTACATGCACTTCTTTTGATAAGGAAGCATGCTGCATTGCTTTTGTAGACCGTTTATCAAGTTTTAGTTCTGATTTGTGATTTTCAAGGTTATCAATTATTTTTCTGATTTCCGTTTTCTCTTTTGCGGAAAGTTTCAAATCTTTGAATTTTTCAACTAAGGAAGATAGTTTTTTTAAATCGTCTTTTCCGGGTAAATCAGAGTTCCCATTCTGTTTTGATTTGAAATCCTTAATAATAAGCTGCAGGTTATTATTATTACCGGAGAGAACAAGACGTATATTATCTTCGTTATTTTTTGAAGTTTTGGAGTTTAACAGTTTTTTAAGGTTTTCAATAAGTGTATTCAAAGCAGCCAGTTTTTCAGCAGATATGTAATCTGCATCCGCGGATTTATCCTTTTTTTCTTCAGATTTCGCTGAATTCATTTTTTTGGGTTCAGCAGCAGAGTTATTTTTAACTAAAGGTTTTTCTGAATTCGTATCTGCTGTCCGTCCATGTAAATGTGAACTCGGATTTTCCCTGGCTTTGCTGTTTTCATTGTCTTTCTCGGAAAGAACTGCCGGCTGTTCCGGTTGTTCGGACTGTTTAGTGATTTCTGAAGAGATCCGGTCTTTCAAAGCATTTTCAAAAGATTTCTGGTTCTCCCTGGCATAACCCTGATTGCTGTTCTGCAGTATGATATCCGCAGATTTGCTGCCGATAAATTCAGGCATCAAGTTCATTTGTGTGAAATCATTTAACTTGAGATTTTCCATATATTACCATCTAAAATATATTTATATATAATTACTATCGAAAGGAATTGAAAATTACTGAATAAATTTTTATAATAGACAATTTTTATTCTTTATTTATCCTTATGTAATGAATAAAGATAATTTTAATAATAATGTCGATTTTTCATCAGTGTTTTCCGCAGCAGATTATGCATATTTTTATAAACTTTCCAGTGCAAAAATGCCATTCGGTAAATATTGCGGCAAATATATAAAAGATCTGCCGGAAAATTATCTGATCTGGCTGAAAAGAAACTGCATTCCGTCCGGTGAACTTAAAATTATGATAGACATGATATATGAAATTAAACTGAATGGAATGGAAGATTTATTGAGAAATCTATGATTTATCAGCTTTTTAATGCAGCTATATTGTGGAGTTTTTTTTTACATGTTATAATTGTGGTTTTTTTCGTTAGGTGTTGTTTTTTTTAATGATCCGTATAAACATTGATTCGTTTTTTAAAATATTCTATTTTTTCGATTAAATTTGATTTATATTCTTCGTAATTATCGAGAAAACTTTTTAGATTTAATGTTGATACTGATTTATTTTTATCCCTGTTTGTATATTTCTCAATAAGCAGATGCCAGAAAAGAATAAAACCGATAAAAGCAATTTTTGAAATTGAAATTTTATATTTCTGTCTTGCAATAGTAAATAATTCAATATCATCAGGATGTAAGGAATAATGAACAGTCATCCAGTTCCCCGGATTTTTATCCTGATACTCTGTTATCATTCCGGTAACTTTCTCTGATTTAATCCGATGAATTGTCAGACTCGCAATATCACGGAATACAGCTGAAACAGACAAATTAAATTCATCAGCAGCTCTGCATATTTCGCTGAAAAATTTTAAATCCACATTTGCTGAAGTGTTCATATAAGATATCCTTAGAGAGGTGTCTCTAATTATTAAACGTGGTTTTTGTATGAAATTTTAATAATTTTTTAATTTTGTTGGAATTTGCGGTCAGATTAAAGGCAAAATTTATTTCTAAATTGGTTCCAGGATTTACATTGTAACTTTCCGGTGATTTTTATACCTTAGAAACGTGTTGACAAAATTATATTCATGTTTAAATTAAATAATAATAACAAAAAAAGAGTAATTAATGAAAAAATTAAAATATCATGCCATGCTGATAATTTCATTCTTATTTTCAGCATCAATATTTGCTTCCTTTTCAGAAAGCCTTGATGATCTTGAAAAAGTTGTTACTTCGATAACTGCGGTATTTCAGTCAATTTCCATGACATTTAAGGCAATCAATTCATTATTCGGAATCGAAGTCCTTTTATTGCTTCTTGCTGTGATTCTTTTTTCCAGCGGTTTAAGTGCTGTAGGCGTCCCTAAAGGTAAACTGGCTTTCTTTTCTGCACTTGCCGCAGCTGATTTTTTCTGGCTTGTCTGGCTGATTGCTCAAAAATCCGGCAGTTATCTGTTTATTTTCAAGGTTTTGAAAACCAACCTGATATTGCTTTCTCCATATCTTCTTGTACTTACTGTAAAAACTATCTGGCCTGTAATTCTTCATCATGTGCGCAGGAGGCTTTACAGTAAACGGGGAATGAAAAAGGAACAGTTGATGAAATTTTCCACTGAAATCATGCAGCTTAATGTCTATCTGTCGAAATATATTCAGCAGGACCTGATTACTGATGAGGAATATGTTGTGCTGTCAAACAATACCTATAACAGTCTTCGGCATCTGTTAAGTAAACTAAATTCACTCAAAAAATATCAGAATTCGGAATTACCCTCAAATCCGATTAAGGATGATATTGATAAATAAAGACTTTATTCTATAAAATTACGCATTAAAGTCATATTGTTTTGTAATTTGTCAAATTTTTGATCAATTTTATAAAAATTATGTTTGAACAAAAATTTATTTGCATAAATAACTCATTAAGTCCTAATGTCGCAGTCTTTATTAAAGGACTTTTTGCAGTAATGTTCAGGAGAAATTATGAATAACAATGATTACAAAATATATAGCGGAAGATTGAATTTAAGACTTACTGGTTTCAGAAATGCATTCGCCGATTTTATTACAAAAAAGGCGGTAATTGACGAATCATCCATTAATAAAATCCGTGAATATTCAGAAAAGGGCCATGTCGTTTACTGTTCATATCAAAGTTCAAATTATGCACTTTTATTTTTATATAAGTTATTAAAAAGAAATGAGATTAATCCGCCGGAATTTGCTCTTGAATATAACCCTTTTCTTCTGCAGAAACCGGGTTTTATCTATAAGCGTTTTAAACGTCTGCTTAAAAAAGTTTTTCTTAGAAAAAAATATAAAGACGCTTTTGAATCAGGTTATCTTGAGAATCTTATCCGGAACAATAAACCGGTACTGTTTCCGCTTCTTTCACAGAAATTTTTTCTCAAGCGATATCTTGAGAAAAAATATGATTCACTGGTTTTTTTCATTGAACTTCAGCATAAGACAGAAAAACCTATTTTTCTTTTCCCGCACATAATTTTCTGGAACCGTAATCCTGAACGGTCATCGAAAATTTTAAAATTCAGTCCGACGGGAAATATGGGTATCATCCGCGGTCTTTTGAATTCAGCAACTCCCTCCTATGCAACAATAATTGATCCTGTTAATTTAAAGGAATTTATTTCGAAATATCCGCCTGAAAGCAGTTTTGTTACAGCACTCAGATTAAGGGATGAACTGTTAAACCTCTATCACACTGAAAAACGTATTGTTCTTGGTCCTGTGTTGCGGTCAAAAAGCGAAATGATGGAGATGGTGCTTTATCATAAAAACGTACTCAACTGCATTGATGAAATATCAAAAGATAACCCCAAGAAAATGCGGAAATCAAAACAGCGTGCCTACCGATACTACAATGAAATTGCTGCAGATTTCCGAATTGGTTATGTAAAGATTTTCGAATTGATATGTGACTGGATGTTCAAAAAAATTTTTTCCGGAATGGAGTATGATGCGGCTTCACTTGAAAGTATAAGAGAATCCTCCAGAAAAGGACCGCTTGTTTTTGTTCCATGCCATAGAAGCCATATGGATTACATCATTCTATCGTATGTTTTTTATAAGAATAGAATTACACCTCCGCATGTTGCTGCCGGAGCAAATCTTTCTTTTTTTCCGATCGGCAAGATTTTCCGCCATTCAGGAGCTTTTTTCCTGAGAAGATCCTTTAAAGGGCTTGATCTATATCCGGTTGTTTTCCGCCAGTATATGAAAACACTTGTTCATGAATCATTTCCTCTTGAGTATTTTATTGAAGGCGGGCGGACGAGAACCGGACGTCTTGTTCTTCCGAAATTCGGAATCACAAATTATCTGATTGAAGCTGTTGATGAGGGATACAGTGAAGACCTTTTCTTTGTTCCTATTTCAATTAACTATGACCGTGTGCTTGAAGAAAATTCATACGTAAAGGAATTAAAAGGAAAGGACAAGAAAAAGGAATCTGTTGGCGGAGTACTTAAAAGTCTGAAGGTTCTTACACGTGATTATGGAAAGGTTTATTTGAATGTCGGAGAGATTTTTTCGCTTAAGGATATTGAAGAAAAAACGGATGTGGCTAAACGGAGCAGGGCTATTGGAGATAAAATCATCCGCAGGATCAACAGGGCGGTTCCCATCAATCCTGTTTCATTGGTTACGGCAGCAATGCTTATTTTATCAAAAAAAGGCTTTGACAAGCAGACTCTTGAAGCTGCAACCCTGAGACTATACATATTTTTTGAAACAAAAAAAATATCTTTTGCGGCTGATATTTCGGATAAATCCATGCTGCCTAAACAGATTAGCCGCATTATAAAAATGTATTTGAAAGATTTCATAATTGAAGAAGTGAAAATGGATGAAAATCAGGCGCTTGAAGGTGTATATATTCTCCGTGAAGAAAGCCGGGCAGCAATAGCTTTCTATAAAAATACGATTTCACATCATTGTCTTGATATTTCAATGTTAAGCTGCTCACTGATAATGTGCAGCCGTCAGACTGATATGACTAAGGAGAATCTTAAAAATAATTTTTTCTCCCTCTTTGAACTGCTTGAAAATGAATTTGTTCTGGAAGAGAGTCTTCATGATTTTGATAAAATCTATTCGGATTATCTCCTGAATTATTTTCAGACTGACGGTGTTGTCAGAGTTGAAGATGATAAAATTGAGATAATTGATTCAATGATGCCGAGAATTACCGAATATGCCCGGTTTATTTCTGATATTTTTGAATCTTATTACATAGTTTTTAAACTTTTGAAAACCATCGGACGGAAAACAATAACTAAAAAAGATCTTGTTCTTGAGATCAGAAAATTCGGTATGAAACAGTATATTACAGATCAGGTAAGTGTACCGGAATCTTTATCCGCTGCTAATTATAATTCTGCCCTGAAAAAAGCAGCCCGGATGGGTGCCGTTGAAGAGGAATATAAATCAAAGAGATACAGTGTAATTCATAAGAGATCTGTGGAAAATCTGGAGCATGTATTAAAGGTTCTGTCAGATATTGTAAATATATGACGGAGGATGGCCGAAAATACCATCCTCTTATGAAATTCAGATTTAGATTCTGATTAAAGCTCCTATGTTCACTTTATGTCCTGTGAATTCTGAACTGTCCTGCAGTGCGGAATATTCATAAATATATTCTGCAAATATCTGTACACTTAAAACGGGAAGCGGCAGTATTCCAAGACTGAGTCCTACACCTCCGTAATAAGAACTGAAATATTCCACATTTGTATCATCTACCGACGGATATACAATTTGGGTTTTATCATAAATTGAAAAACCGCCGCGGACATAAGGGTGAAGAGGCAAAAGCGGTACATTCAGGGTTAGAAACCCGTCAAACCCGTAAACAGTTTTATTAAATTCTACGTCCTCAGTATTGTTAAGAATCGTAATCTCTCCTTTTAACGGAGTATACTGGGCAAATCCTCCAATACCGTATCCCAGAATAAGAATTTCATCGTAATAATGCGCGCGGAAACCGTAACCAAGACCTTTTACGGAATCAATGTCAGTATCTGATATTTCCCCTGCAAAAGAATATCCTCCGTATACCTCTGCGTTGACAAGAGCAAATACTGATGCCGGCATAAGGAAAACGGCAAGTATTGCAGTAAAAATTAGTTTTTTCATAAGTCCTCCTGATTTATTTTTACTTAAGTAATTTATCTTAATATCAGGGTAAAGTCAAATTTTTTCTAACTGTTAATCAGGGCAATTGTAACGCCGTCACCGCCTTCTTCTGCTTCTCCCGGGCGGAAATTATCTGTGTAAGGTGACAGTTTCAGATATGATCTTACAGCTTCCTTCATGGCGCCGCTTCCGTGTCCGTGAATTATTATTATGCAGCTAATTTTTTTCATCAGCATCGTATCGATTTCCTTTTCCATAAATGCAAGTGCTTCATCAACGCGTTTACCGCGCAGGTCAATGGTATTGTACGCAGTCTGCATCGTAAATGGTATTTCAGATTCCTGCTTTGTGTTTTTCTTAAATCTGGAAGCCGCAGCTGCCGCTATTGTGCCGGGTTCCGTATTTTTCTTAAGAAGCAGTTCATTAAAATTATAGCGTGCTTTCATAATTCCAAGCAGAACCTCTGCTTTACCGTTGGCAGTGTCAATGTAAATCAGTTTCCCTTCCTTATTAAGTGATTTGACAAATATAAAGTCTCCCGTTCTGGCGAGTTTGACATCAAATGAATTGTATCCAGGCTTTGTTTTTTCATTCTGAACCGAAGTGACATTCTGCATTATCTCAGATTCGGTTTTTAAAAGTTCTTCATTCAGTGCTGATGCCTCGGATGCATTCATCCTGTGAAGATCCCTCATATGCTGTGAAATTTTTTCCTTGTAACTTCTGAGTTTGTCCAGAAAATCAATTCCTTCCATTTCTTTTGTATTTTTTATGTTTTCATTAAGCTGTTTATTAAGAACTTCAAACTGTATTCTGTCAGCTTCAATTTTTGAGTTCAATTCACCTGTTTTCCTCTGCTCCTCGTTGAGATTAATCTCAAGCTTATGAAGTTTTTCTACCAGGGATTCGACCGACAGTTCCGTTTCACCGATACGTTTGACGGCTCTTGCAATGATTGATTCAGGGATTTGATATATCTTTGCAATTTCAAGGGTATAACTTGAACCCGGAATATTCATATGCAGTCTGTATGTTGCTGATAGGGTTTCAGTATCAAATGAAACTGAGGCATTAGCGAAATCATCATTTTCCAGAGCCAGAGATGTCAGTTCCGGATAATGTGTCGTTGCAATAATTTTTGCATTTTTAGACGCAAGTTCCTCCAGTATTGACGCAGCCAGAGCGGATCCCTGACGCGGATTTGTCCCTGACATTATTTCATCAAGAAGAATCAATGTCCTATCATCCGCATCGACCAGCATCTCCTTGATCTTTTCGATCTGTCCGGAAAATGTCGAAAGAGATCTGCTGAGATTCTGATCATCTCCTATATCCGCCATGATTTCCGTGAAACATCCTATTTCACTATCCGCCGAACATGGAATATGAAGGCCGTGCTTTGCCATTAATAAAATCAGGCCTGTTGTTTTGAGAAGAACGGTTTTTCCTCCTGTGTTTGCACCGGAAATTATTATGCATTTTTTTGTTTTGCCGATTTCGATGTCATTGGCAACAACATTTTCCTGGTAAATCTGCAGAAGGGGATGCCTGGCATTGTAAAGATTAAGATACGGTTTGTCAGCAACCGTAAATTTATTACCGTTTGTTTCCTGACTGAATTTTGCGGATGCCTTCAGGAAATCGAGGTAAGTAATTATTTCCTGATTATGAAGCAGCTGTTCCGAATATTTTCCAGTTTCAATCGTCAGGTCGTAAAGTATTTTTTCTATTTCATTTTCAAGTCTGTTCTTTGCAAGCACAAGATCGGTATTCATATGTGAAAGTGATTCGGGTTCAACATATAAGGTTGATCCGCTTGAAGAAACATCCTGAACGCTTCCTTTAATGCGGCCTTTCATATTTGCTTTCACAAGTACGACGTACCGTCCATAGCGTATATCGTGAATCTTTTCCTGAAAAACGGAATCAAGATTTTTGTCTGAAAACATTTTATTGATTTTGTGGATTATTTCATCCTTAACTGAGTCTATTTTCTGATGCAGTTTTGATATTACCGGATATCTGTTTAAATTCAGTTCGCAGTTGTCAGTGATTGAATCCGTTAACAGTTTTTCAAGGTCCGGCAGTTTATCAATTCGATCGGCATATTCTGTCAGTAATGGAAAAAAATCATGATTTGATTTAAGAAATTTTCTAATTCTGTTAAATCCTGTCAAACTCTGCCTGATATCGAATATTTCCTCAAATCTGAGAATGCTTCCTTTAGATGCCCTCCGGCACAATTCTTTAATATTTCTTATACCTGAGAAATGGAATTGCAGATTTTCAAGAAATGCTTTTTTTATTTCTTCCGCTGAATTTATGCGTTCAAGTATTTCCTCATCAGTGCATACTGAGAGATTGCGGATGAAACTTTTACCGGAATCAGTTTCAGCTTTTTCTGCGAGCAGGTCGATAATTTTTTCCCATTCCAGAATTGATTGAGCTTCTTTGAATTTCATATTCACCAGGATTATTTATTTTGATCTTTTCTTTTATCAGTTTATAAAAACAGCGGATTTGTCAAAAGAAAATTAAATATTTTAAGTAAATATATGATAAATGGAATTTCAGAAATAGCTTGCATATAAATGCGGTTTTTTATAGCGTTATAAAAAATATAGTTAAAGTGCTTGCTTTATTATTAAATCAGAGTTTGAGGTTGTCATGGATAGAATCGGTAAAAATGTCGGAAATATTAAAAATATCCTTATGGCTGTTTTCATAGTGATGATATTTTATCTTTTAAAAACACTTTCAGCGCTTCTAATGCCGTTTGTACTTGCTCTTCTGTTCGCGATTCTTTTTCAGCCTTTAATTCTGAAACTTGAAGCTGTAAAACTTCCCCGAAGACTGATTCTTCCTGTAATCACCATCATTTCACTGCTTATAATCATTATCATATTTAATATCTTTACACAGTCCATTACAGAGATAATGTCTGAACAGGAATATCTGGCCGGCCGGCTTTATCATAAGCTGGAACAGTTTCTTGTTGTTGTTAATAACAGCATCGAATATGAAATAAATGTCACATCACTTGTCAGCGAAATTAAAAGTCTTCTAAACCTTTCTATTCTGTCAAAAACTGCAGGAGGGCTGGCACTTTCTCTGAGTTCCTTTACGGGATCATTCATAATGTTTGCCATTTATTACATAATTTTTCTGTCAGGGATGTCAAATTATAAAAATTTCCTGCATTATGTAGGTGATGGGGAGAAGGGAGAGCATATGGTTGAAGGGTTTGAGATAATTCAGAAATCCATATTTTCCTACCTGACAATTAAAACTCTCATAAGTCTGATAACCGGTTTTCTTGCCGGTGCAGCGTGCTGGATTTTTGACATACGTTTTGCGGTTATTTTCGGAATTCTTACTTTCATGCTTAACTTCATCCCTTCGATAGGATCAATAATTGCCACTTTTCCGCCTGTATTAATGGCATTGATTCAGTCTGATACGGTTCTGACTCCGGTACTTCTATTTGTTATTCTGATATTGATCCAGCAGCTTATGGGTACAGTAATTGAACCGAGAATCATTGGAGACCGTCTGCGTCTTAACACATTTACCGTTATTTTCGGTCTCATATTCTGGGGTTACATATGGGGAATTCCGGGTATGTTTCTATCCGTACCTTTCATGGTGATCGTTAAACTTATTCTTGAAAAAATGGAAAGTACGATAATAATTGCAAGGATTATGGGTTATCCTGAGAAAAGTAAAAAAGCACCGGTAAGGAAACGTAAGTCTGAAACAAAATGATTTATTATACGAACAGTTCGGCAATAGTACTGCCCCAGTTTGATGAATCATCGTGATATGATTTTACACGTACGTCGGATGAAAGGAATCTGATAACTGCATGTTTTTTCACAGATTTTCCTTTTCCGTGAATTATTTTTACTTCTTTAATTCCCTTCATAATATTAAAACTAATGAATTCATTCAGTATGAAGTCAGTATCTTTGGGTGAAAAATAATGTAGATCTATTTCGAACGACAGGTCAATTTCTTCCACATGTTTTCTCCGTTACATTTGTAATGCAATTCTGTATATAAAGTTCTTTTTTTTCAATATGTTTTTATTGACAAAATAAACATCAGGAAATCATCGTTAAAATATGGTAACCCCGATGTATGTAACTAAACTGAACAGGCTGTCAATGGATGAAATAGACGGTCTCATAGAAAAGTCGGAAAGTCTGACCGGAAAGGGGATGTGCTGTCCGAGAAAATGCGGAATTAACAGACAGACTCATTGCACTCCGTGCGGTGCTTCTGGCAAAGGAATGAGGATAGCATCCATTTCAAGACATATGGGTGAAGAACCTCCTGTCAGCGGAGAAAATGGGGCCTGCAATGTTTTTTTCAGCGGATGCACAATGAAATGCGTGTTCTGTCAGAACTTTCCTTTTTCCCAGCTGAATAACGGCAGGGAATATTCAATAGATGAATTCTGCAGCAGATTGCTCAAGTTTCAAAGCAGGGGAGTGCATAATATAAACCTTGTAACTTCCGATCAGTATCTTGCTGCAGTCCTGAAAAGTCTGAAACAGCTTAAAGGGCTGCTTGAAATTCCGGTTTCATATAACTGCAGCGGTTATCATACTCCGGAGCTTCTCTCCATTGTTGATAAATTTGCAGATATTTATCTTTATGATCTGAAGTATTTTTCGGACTCTCCGGCATTGAAATATTCCGGAGCTCAAAATTATCCTGAAATATCGCAGCGCGGCGCTGAATTTATTCTCAAAGGAAATAATGCATGGATTGAAGAAGACGGAATTCTGAAATCCGGAGTAATATTCCGTCATCTTGTACTTCCCGGAAACATTGATGACAGTATTTCAATTCTTAATTATGCATCAAAGATGAAAACTGAATTCAATAATTTCAGACTGAGTATAATGTCCCAGTATTTTCCGGCATATAAGGCTGCTGAAAGCGCTTCTTTTCCAGAACTTAAGAATAAGCTGCGGGAAGATGAATATGAAATGGTAATGATTGAAGCTGACAGATATGGAATTGACGGCTGGTATCAGGAGCTTGATGCGCAGGGAGGCTGCTGATTACCAGACAAAAAATATCGGATCCAGTGATGAGCCATGTCTTTCAACGGAAAGGTGCAAATGGGGACCAGTCGATTTTCCGGTCGACCCGACAAGAGCTATTACGGTATCGGTTGTTACAATTTCACCTGTCTCAACAAGAATTTCACTGCAATGAGCATAATATGAAACATAACCGTCCTCATGAAGAATCCGAACCATATTCCCGTAACCGTCACGCCATCCTGTGAATGAAACAATACCTTTTTTTATCGGTTTTATGGGAGCGCCGATCCGGTTTTGAATATCAAGACCGTCATGAAAAGTAGGAACTCCTGAAAAAGGATCTCTTCTCATTCCGTACATCGATGTATAGTATCCTTTAATCGGTGATTTGAACTGCATTTTCTGGTCATAAAGACCTTCAATATTATTGTTTACAATGAGCGGTTTCTGACCTTTCAAAAAGACAAGCCTCATATTATCCCGGCAGAATAATCTGAAAGGGTTGAAAGTGAAATTTCCCTTAATATTGTCTGATTCAATGTTCATCAGTTCGGCCATAATTTCGGCATCGTTACTGTCATCGCAGGCTAAAACTGTTCCATCAGTGTCCGGAACAACCAGCTGATCACCCTCTACTGCAAGAAGATCTTTTAAGGTAGGATTGGCTGAAATCAGTGTATCAATTGTTATTGAGTTCATCAGGGCTACATCCCAGAGTGTTTCCCCCCTGGCAATTACATGTATGTGGAGAGCGGCACCGATATCATACGGATAATTTTTTACAAGCGAGATGTAGGCATCCTTATCGGTGAATATCGGAAATCCCTGTTTAAGATAGTAGCTGTCTTTGCTTATATCTATTTCATCTGTTATCAGATCCATTATTATGTTAACTGAAAAAAATATGATAATTACCGCAGTACTGAATAAAAGCACCACTCTCCTGAAAAGATCAAGGTTGTATCTTGATATTGGCATTCCGTTCATTTCTTTTTTCCTAAGTTGGCGGATATTTCTGCTGCTTCAGTAACTGCATCCATTATTATTCCCGAGAAAGCGGCCCGTTCAAGTTTATGAACTGCTGCAATGGTGCTGCCGCCGGGAGATGTAACCTTGTTTCTGAGAGATATCGGTTCATCGGCACTGTTCATAACCATTTCAGCCGCGCCCTTGAGGGTTTGAGCTGCCAGAAGTACTGCATCACTTCTTGTCAGACCGAGCCTGACTCCTGCATCCGCCATGGCCTGAATAAATGTGAATCCGTATGCAGGACCGCATCCTGATACTGCTGTTACGGCATCCAGATATTTCTCTTCAATGATCAGTGTCTTTCCGATGAGACTGAATATTTTTTCAGTGATGGCAAGATCCGCGGCATCAACTGACTGATTATGCGATATTGCTGTCATCCCTTCATTGATCAGGGCGGGCGTGTTAGGCATTACCCTTACGATTTTTTTTGATTTGCCGAGTACATTTTCAATCGAATTTATTGTGACACCGGCTGCAATTGAAATTATTATTGTTTCCGGTTTCATGACCGCTTTTATTTCGCTGCATACTGTTTCTACAAATGCCGGTTTCACGGCAATTATAAGGATGTCAGATGCGGAAGCTGCCGATCCGGCATCCTTGCAGACTGAAATCATGGAAGCAAGTGCCGCAGCCTTTGATGGATCCTTATCGTACCCGTTGATATTTTCCGGCGGAAACTCCGCTGATAGTCCGTGTAGGATTGCCTGTCCCATATTCCCGAGACCGATACATCCGATTTTTCTGGTGGTGAATTCTTTCATCATTTCAATTCCTTGATCCGAAAATTGCTGATCCTATCCTGACAATCGTAGATCCTTCTTTGATCGCTATCTCATAATCATCAGACATTCCCATTGAAAGTTCGGGGAGACTGATCTGAAGCATGGAAGATATTTTTTCTTTCAGAATGCGCAGGGTCTGAAAGCATTCGGCTATTCTTTTTTTATTTTCCGTCAATGGTCCTATTGTCATCAGACCTTTTAATTTCAGATTTTTAAGAGCAGAAATTCCTGCACAGAGTTCTTCTGCAGTATCGGGTGTGCATCCTGATTTTGAAACCTCTCCTGAGGTGTTTACCTGCACCAGGATGTTCTGAGTTTTCCCCGCCTTTTCAGCTTCACTGTTTAATTTTTCAGCCGTGGATAGTTTATCAATACTGTGTATCATATCAAACAGCTGAACGGCTGTTCTGGACTTATTTGACTGAAGATGGCCGATAAGATGGAGTCTGAAATCACCTTTCATATGAACAAATTTACTTTCAGCCTCCTGTATACGGTTTTCGGCAAACAGTTTCATTCCCAGGTCAGCACAGTGAGAAATTACATCAGCGGGAACGGTTTTACTGACGGGTAACAGCATTACTGAATTCTCTTGTCTGCCGGAGTTTACGGTACAGTTCCTTATTTCATCTAAAAGATTTAAATACCGGCTGTAGATATCAGAATTCATTAAATAATACTCCCAGAATTTTAGAAAATACAGTTTAAACAATTTAGTCAATATATTTTTTTCAGGATGAATAATAATTATCTGATGCAGACAGAATTCTGTCTTAAAATGCGCTAAAATATGCATATGTCATGATACTTCATGAATTTTTTTAATAATTATTTTATTGCAAAAAAATCATCCGGTTTTACCTTATGACCTTATTCAGGAGAAAATTTGAAAACATTTTCAATTAAAACATTGGGCTGTAAGCTTAATCAGTATGATTCCGCACTTATGGCGCAGCAGTTTCTCCAGGCAGGACTTCAGCAGGTTAAGTTCGGACAAAATGCTGATATTGTGCTTGTAAATACCTGTACGGTTACAAACCGGAGTGATAAAAAATGCAGAAATTATATCTGTCAGGGTGCCAGATCATCCTATGACGGAAAAGTCTATGTTTCAGGCTGTCTGATTGAACGGGCAGGGCATGAAATATCCTCAATGGATGCAGTTAAAAAAGTTTTCGGAACACGGAATAAGGAAAGTATCGTTCCTGAAATTCTGTCGGATATTAACTGTGTACCTTCAGGTGAGCTTAATTCCAGATATCTTGTTTCTCCGAATGACAGAAGCAGGGCTTTTCTGAAAATTCAGGACGGATGCGACGGTAAATGTTCCTACTGCATAATTCCTGCTGTCCGAGGTATTCCGTCATCAAGAGATTATGATGAAATTCTTGAAAATGTAAAAATTCTCGAGCAGAATAATATAAATGAAATCGTACTGACGGGAATTACTATTGGAAAATATGATCACGAAGGCAGGAATCTTGCCGATCTTGTCAGAGGAATGATTTCCGTATCGGAGAAAATGCGCTTCAGAATAACTTCAATCGAACCTGTACATATTGATGACAGCATAATTTCACTTTTCAGTAATGAAAGAATATGCAGTCACATACATCTTCCGCTTCAGTCAGGTTCTGACAGAATACTTAATGAAATGAACCGTCCATATACTGCGGCTGACTATCTTGAAATAGCCTCCAAATTACGTACTGTGCGAACTGATATTGCTCTCGGTACAGATGTTATTGTCGGTTTTCCCGGTGAAACGGATGATGATTTCACACAAACGCTGGATATTCTTGAAAGGGCCGGTATCGCATATATCCATCAGTTTACTTTCAGTCCAAGGAGCGGAACACCTGCAGCCCTGAGAGATGATTTCTGCACAGATACCGATATCTACAGAAGATCAGAAACTCTGCGTAAATTTTCACAGGAAAAAAAATCGGAATATCAGAAAAAATTTCTTAACAGGGTGCTTAACGGAATCATTGAAATGGATTCAACCGGTTATTGGGCAACAACTGAAAATTATATCCATGTCAGGCTTCATCCTGATAAAATTCCTGTTCAGGGTACGGCTGCAAGGATATTGATCACTTCTGTTAATGATGTTCCCGAGGGGATTATACTTCCTTAGAAACAGATGCTAAGTTTGATCCTTAATCCTTAATCCTTAATCCTTGATCCTTAATCCTTAATCCTTGATCCTTAATCCTTAATCCTTAATCCTTGATCCTTAATCTTTAATCTTTAATCTTTAACTTTTAACTTTTGACTGTCTTACCCGGCTTTTCAGCCATTTCAATTTTTTTTATTGTGCTTGAATATTTATTATTCATGACTTAAAGTTGTTTAATCTTATCGCCGGAGGAATAATATGGAATGCAGCAGATGCTCATCGGAATTTGAAAATGTACACATTGACGGGGAGGATTACAGTATTTGCAAAAGCTGTGAACTGATGGTACTTAAAAAAAATCAGCTTAACAGACTTATGAATGAATCAGATGCGGAGGTTTCATCCATACGGGAATATAATGCTGATCAGTCTGATCCTGTAAAATGTCCTGTATGTTCTTCCCGGATGAAAAGGATAAATTTCCTCGGATTTTCAGGAATAATGATAGAACATTGTGAATCGTGCGGCGCTTTTCTGGTCGATAATGCGGAAATTACGCAAATGCATGAGCTTGTACGTCTTGTTGATGAAGGAAAACATACCGTAACCGAAGTCAGGGCATATGATCTTCTTATGCGGATAAGCAGGCTCGCTTATTCAATATTCAGTTCTTAACCGCAAAAAAAAGCTGACATTGTTTAATGTCAGCTTTTCCGGTTTTCTCATAATATATGTCAGTATCAGTCAATATATGAACAGCAGTAATCCGATATCTCGGTAACTTCAAGCTGGAATTTGGAATCAGCCGGAACTTCAAAACTGCTGCCTGCTGCAAAAACCTGCCAGCTGCCGCTTCCGGGAAGTTTTACTTTCATGCTGCCCTGAAGTATTTCCATAATTTCTTTTTTTGCAGTACCGAATTCATATTCACCCGGCAGCATTATTCCCAATGTTTTTTTCTCACCGTTTGCGAAAAGAACTGTCCGGCTTGTAACTTTCCCGTCAAAATATACATTTGCTTTTTTTACAACGCTTACATTATCAAATTGCATCTCATTTTCTCCTTTTTTTGAATCAGTAATTAATCTATTCTCAGTATTGAAAGGAACGCTTCCTGCGGAATTTCAACTGATCCGACAAGTTTCATTCTTTTTTTACCTTCTTTCTGTTTATCAAGCAGTTTTCTTTTTCTCGATATATCCCCGCCGTAACATTTGGCAGTTACATTTTTCCTGAGAGCTGAAATATCCTCACGGCCGATGATTTTTGCGCCGATAGCCGCCTGCAGCGGAATTTTAAACTGATGTTTCGGAATTATATCCTTGAGTTTTTCTATTATTTCCTTTCCTCTGAATGCCGCTTTATCCTGATGTACGATGAAACTTAATGCATCAACGATTTCACCGTTTACAAGTATGTCCGTTTTTACCATCTTTGAAGGTCTGTAGTCCTTGAGTTCGTAATCAAAAGAAGCATAGCCTTTTGAGATTGATTTCAGCTTGTCATAAAAATTGAAAACAATTTCCGCAAGCGGAATATCACTGATTATTTCAACACGTCTCTCGTCCAGATACTGCATGTCCTGCTGAATCCCGCGGCATTCCATGACAAGATTCATGATGTTTCCAATGTAGTCTTTCGGAGTAATTATTGTTGTTTTTACATACGGTTCAAAAATTTTATCAATGAATCCGGGCTCCGGAAATTTTACAGGATTGTCAATAATCAGTTCTTCACCTTTGATTGTCAGAACGTGGTACTCGACGCTTGGAGCGGTTGTTACAAGTGCAAGGTCAAATTCGCGTTCAAGACGTTCCTGAACAATTTCCATGTGCAGAAGTCCGAGAAATCCGCATCGGAAACCGAAACCGAGAGCAAATGAATTATCCGGTTCATAAATCAGTGAGGCGTCATTCAACTGAAGTTTCTGCAGAGCTTCGCGGAGATTCTCATAATCATCACTGTACATAGGGTAAATTCCAGCGAAAACCATTGACTTCGCTACCTTGAAACCTTTAAGCGGTTCTGAAGCAGGATCTGCTGCCAAAGTAATTGTATCGCCGATTTTTGTATCACTGACGGATTTTATATTGGCGATTATATAACCGACGTCACCGCTGAACAGTTCTTTTCTTTTTTCATAGGCAAGTCTGAAAATGCCAACATTGTTTACTGTGAAATCCTTCTCTGTTGAAAGCATCCGGATTTCATCATTAACTTTTACACTTCCGCTGAATATTCTGACTTTTGAAACGGCACCGACATACGGATCAAAGTATGAGTCGAAAATCAGGGCTCTTAACTTGTCGTCATCATATAGAGTTCTCGGAGGAGGAATTACTTCGATGATTTTCTCAAGAAGCTCATCAATTCCGATTCCTTCTTTCGCAGAAACGCATGCCGATATTGAACTATCAAGTCCGAGTGTATGTTCAATGTCATGTTTTGTTCTGTCAATGTCAGCAGCAGGCATGTCAATTTTATTTATTACCGGAAGAATTTCCAGGTCATTTTCAAGTGCAAGATACATGTTCGCAATTGTCTGCGCCTCAACTCCCTGTGAAGCATCGACGACAAGAAGAACACCGTCGCATGCGGCCAGAGCCCGCGAGACTTCATAGGTGAAATCAACATGTCCCGGAGTGTCAATCAGGTTAAAAACATATTCATTTCCGTCCTTTGACCTGTAATTGAGCGTAATGGCGTTTGATTTGATTGTAATACCGCGTTCGCGTTCAAGATCCATCGTGTCAAGCATCTGTGATTTTTTATTACGTGAATCTACAAGGCTGCACCGCTCGATAAGTCTGTCGGCAAGAGTCGATTTCCCGTGATCTATATGTGCTATTATTGAAAAATTTCTTATTAATTTTATGTCCATCCCGGCATCCGCAAAAAATATTTTGACTATATAGACCGATTATGTACAGTTACATACGTATGCAAGCACTTTTTTGGACAGGTAATAATCTTGAAACAAATTCTTGTTATTTCTGACATACACGGTTCAGCGGATAATCTGGAAGCCGTTCTAGGCAGAGAAAAATACAGTGATGTTATTTTCTGCGGTGACGGCATCAGGGATGTTATGGAAAGCCGCATTTCTCCGTCTGCCGGAAGGTTTTTTGTAAGAGGGAATGCGGACAGGCATTTTTTCGGCAATATAAAATATGAACTTACTGTTGGAATTCACGGCAGGCTGTTTTTTATTACTCACGGTGACGAATATGGTGTAAAAGACGGAATCGGCAGCCTGCTTCTTTACTGCAGGGAAAACTATATTGATATAGCTGTCTTCGGACATACCCATTCCCAGATGTTAAGGGAAGAATCAGGAATAATTTTTTTTAATCCCGGTTCCCTGATATCCGGTAATTACGGACTGATCAAATGCAGCGGCAGAAAATACAGTTTCGTGCATAAAAAGCTGTGATCAGACTGAATAATAAGCTTCTTTTGAAATTAAAATCTCTTTAGGCTGTGACGGACCTGCGGAAAAATAGACTGTTTCAGATTCAAGAAGTGAGAAATCCGAAAAAGCATCAAGTATTTCCTTATCCGAGATGATATCTTCTGTTTCTATATTTAAATTAACGATTCTTTTT
>JAFGJZ010000184.1 GCA_016928815.1 Spirochaetota bacterium | reverse complement strand
TTTTTCTATCTCGGATATTCTGTTTCAGCATGTCCTGAATGCGGAAAAAATTCAATAACCGCAACAATGAATTCAATAGGTGTTGAGCAGTATTCTTCAACCAGTGTTGAAATCGGAAAAATTGAGGATTAAAAAACACAGATCATATCTTTGAAATTTTATTGTTAATAAAAAGAGGCGGTACCGTAAAATGCATTTCTGAAATCTATACCGGTATTTTCAGGGTGAATACGGCACCGTTTCTGTTTCGTACATTGAAGTCTGCTTTTAGCTGTTTTGCTAACATGGTGACAATCATCATGCCGAATTTTTTTCCATTATTTTCCGAAAAATCAGACGGTACTCCGATACCGTTGTCCTGAATTTTTAATATTACAAAGTTTCCTTTCTTTTTGAATGAAATTATTATTTTAGGATTATTACGGTTTTGAAAAGCATATTTCACTGTATTTGTAACAAGCTCTTCCATAATGACCCCAAGAGGGAAAAGTTTTTTTTCTTCAACAAAAAAATCATCTATATCTTTTTCAACTTTCAGATTCCTGATATCTGTATATACCGTAAACAGTGAATTGATAATGTTTTCAAAGTACCTCTTGACGGGTATGCCGCGGTAATCCTCTGTAAGCAGAAGACTGTCATACAGAAATTTCATGCAGTTAATCCGGCTCATTGCATTCTGCAGTGCTTCTTTTGTTTCATTTGAGTCGGAGATATTTGCCTGCAGTGAAAGAAGTCCTGAAATTGAAGCAATGTTATTCTTAATTCTATGATGCACTGCAACAAGAAGGGCTTCTTTCTCTTTCAGTTCTCTTCTCAGGTTTTCTTCATCTGTCTTTTTACCTGTAATGTCCCTGTAGGTTCTGTAGAAAAATATTTTTTTATTTATTTGAAATTTGGTGATGACTGCTTCAACGGGAACAATCTGCATGCCTGAATGCAGCAGAAAGTCATCAATAATAACTGATTTATTAATCGGTAAATCAGATGTAATAACATCAATTTCCTTTCTGAATTTTTCCGGTCTGAACTCCGATATGTTCATATTGGATATTTTTTCTTTTTTCAAACCGGTAAATTTGCATGCCGTATTGTTTGCTTCTATAATTTTTCCATTTTCATCAGTAAGAATTATAAGGTCAACTGATGTATCTATAAGATGCCGGTATCTGGATTCACTCTCAGTAAGTTTTTTGATGGCTGTTTCCTGTTCAGTTATGTCATGAAAAACGCAATAGATATGCCGGATTTTTTTTAATGAATCAAATGCAACCTGGCAGTTCATAAGTATATCGATGAGGTACCCATTTTTGTGCTTTAGCCTGAACTGCGCATTCATGTGGTGCAAGCCCTGTTTTTTAAATTTCGGAAATATTTTCCTGAAAACCGCTTTGTCTCCGGTTGATAGGAATTCGTAAAAATTTTTTCCTATTATTTCATCACGATTATAGCCTGTTGTTTTCAGCCACGCAGGATTGATATCCTTGAAGTTTCCGTTCTCATCAAGTGACTGGTAGGGTATAGGTGCATTTTCATAGAGTGCAAAATATTTTTCACGGCTTAACTCAAGATCTTCATGCATGATTTTCAATTCGGTGATATCATAAAGCATGAACAGATTGAAATCATTTCTTACCCGGACTATGTCAAAATAAGCGATCCGTGTTTCATCCTTTGATTTTCCGAAGGTGCACTCACCGCGCTGTATGTTTTCCCTGAAATATTTTTTTAAATCAAACGTATAGTTCTTATAATTTCGTATGTTAAGATCTTCGATTTTAACGGAAAGAAGACTGCTGATGCTTTTCCCGAACATGTTTGCGGCGGAATTATTTGCCATTATAATGCGTTTCGTATCATCGAAAACAAGAATTGAACTGAGAGTAGTTTCGAATACTGCTTTGAATTGGGATTCATATTCCCTAATTTTCTGTTCTTCCAGTTCCTTTTCTGTGATATCAATATTAATTCCTGATATTATAACCGGATTGCCTTTTTCATCATGTTCGATTACTTTTCCGCGGCATAAAACCCATATGCTGGTACCGTCTTTTTTCCGCAAATAATTTTTTGATTCATAAAAACGGCATTTGCTGGAAATACACTCCTTTATCCGGTTTAACATTTCTTTTGAATTTCCCGGGTAAAGTAATTCATACGCGTTTTTTAATTTTACCGGAAAATCACTGTCATACCCAAGGTAAATAAGCCAGTTTTTGTCATATTTGATCTGCATGGAATTAAGGTCAATCTCCCATGATCCGGAAATGGAACCTCTTAATGCCGCAGACAGCATTTTTTCATTCTCACGTATTTTTTCTTCAGCTGATTTCCTTTTTGAAATGTCCCGCGAGATACTTAAAATGGCTTTTTTGCCTTTGTACATTACAATGTTGGAATATATTTCAACAGGAATCATTCTGCCGTCTTTCGCCTGATGAACGGTTTCAAAAATCTGCACTCCATCTTCGGACATGGTTGTTACAAGGGTGTCAATCGCTTCTCTGGATAGTGATTTGTCAATTTTATAAAGTCCGGTTTTAAGAAGTTCTTCTTTTGAATAGCCGAGAGTTGCATATGCTTTTTTATTGACATCGATCAGACTGCTGTCGAAATCGATTATCCATACCGGTTCATTTATTCCTTCAATTAAATTGCTGTATCCTTCCTCAAAGAGAATATTTTTTTCTTCCTGTTTTCTGTAATCACTTATATCCCTTACGGTTGTAAGAATTTTTTTTTCTCCTTTCAGTTCAATTAATACTGAAGTGATTGCAACCGGCATTTCTTTTCCGTCTTTTGAAATGTGGACTGCATCAAATTTACTCCGGCTTCCGCGGGAAATAACTGTTTTGCATTTTTCGGGTGAGTAATTACTGTCGGCAATTTCTTTTGTAATGTTTTCTACCGTCATTTCGGAGAATTCTTCACGTGTATAGCCGTATTTCCTGCAGGCTGTATTGTTAACTTCTTCGATATTGCCGAATCCTTTTTCTGCATAGGGATGAATGAATATTGAATCATCCATTGAATTGAAGATCAGACGGACTTTGTGTTCGCTTTCATGGAGTTCAATATCTTTTTTTCTTTCTTTTTCTCTTGCTTCAAAAAGCCGGAATGCCATATTAATGGATGCGTTGAGAAGTGTTTCACCGCTGTTTTTTACTACATATCCGTATGAGGTTATTCCTTCAGTTTTTTTTACTATCTCAGGTTCAGTATGTGAAGAAAGAAAAATTATCGGAGTTTCACGGATTTTCAGCATTTCCATCGCGGCTGCCGTACCGTCAATACCATACCCGAGGTTTATGTCCATCAGAACCAGATTTATTGACTGATCGTTTCTGTAAATGTCAACGGCTTCTTCACCTGTTCCGGCGATTATTACACTGAATCCGTATTTTTCAAGACTGAATTTTTCAGAAACAGCAATTATTGATTCATCTTCAACAAGCAGTATTTTTTTATTGATTTTTTCAGTCATAATCTTTATTTTTAAGAAATTAGTATCTTTAAGAATAACTGAAAATTGATTATTAATCAAGAAAAAGTTTATTTTAAATTGAAATCAGTTTTGAACGAAACTCAACTTAATTTCAGAGTTTTTATTTTGACCGGGTTTATGTCATAAATGAATTTGAGAATGCGGGTCAGGTAAATGACCAAGATGTTAAGGATATTGAAAGGTATTAAATGAAAAAGTTTTTTTCACTGATATTTACTGCATTAATCTTTACACTGAATGCTGAACCGGTTCCGAATGACTGGTACGGTGCACAGCTTGAAGCGCAAAATGACATCGCAAAAAGAGTTTTAAACGGAGAAATCACTTATCTTAAATACCGGCTTGATTACCTTTCACTTGCCGTGTTAAGTAAAAATCAGCTTCAGCTGCTTAAAAGGTTCATTCCTGCAAAATACGGTTTCATTTTCAGCGAAAAAAAGTATTACAACTATTTCAGGAAGTTCAGCTGGTACATACCTGATTCCTGTTACTCGGAATCAAAACTGACTGAGACTGACAGATTAAATCTTGCGACAATTGATAAATTTATAAATATGTCCTGGTCATCTGAAAACGGATTAGCCCCGGCGTCCCTTTCAGGTGTATGGATGCGTACTCCTCCGGGAGTAGCACCGACGGGATATGACAGGCGTTTCTATTTTTTCCAGGATGGAAGATTTGTTTTTAAATACAGTCAGGGAAGGTGGTTTGACGCCATTGATTCTTTTAAAGGTACATTTGAAATTAAGGGTACATGTTTAAAACTTCTGCTAAAAGAAAAAAAAATAAATATTATTCCGGAGCAGGATGTTTCATATGAATATGAAAAAGGAATCAGAATCATTTCATCTTCAGAGAAAATGAATCTGCCTTTATTTTTTCTGGACGTGTGCCGATACACCAATGGCGGAGAAACGGAGTTGGAATGTCCCTGCATTGAAATCGGCGGGGAGACATTCTACAAATGGAGCAGTGATGCGGTTCTTGCTGATGATGACTGATGTTGAAATCATCCGGTGAGAATGAACATAAAAAAATGCTCTTCACTGCATAATCATTTTTGGAGAAAATTTCAGATGAATGAAATTTTGTGGAACGAACTGAATCTGCCGTCATCTGAAATAAAATTTGCCGATCACGGGAAAGTTCTGACAGACGCCGGTTCAATTGAAGAGGAAATTAAAGATATAACGAAACGATATGAAGATGATTAAACGGTCAGTGTTAAAAGTCCTGTTAGTTTTGTTCTGCTCATACGCAGCTACCGTAGCCCAGGCTATGTGGTCGATGTATGATCTGAGAAACAGAATTTCGTCGGATATGGACGGACTTCCGCTGCTCACAGAGTTACTTGTCTTTTCGTGGATTATTCCGGCAGTTTTTTTGATTCCCGTCATGCGTTTTTCATTCAAATTCAAATGGAACATTATACCTTCTTCAGTGGTAATTGTAGCATTTCTTTCAGCATACTGGATTTATCTTGATTATGCCATATTTGATTCACGGGCAGCATCTTGGAGTACATACAGCCGTAGTGAAATAATATTCCATATTACGGGTAAATCAATAATTCCTGTCACGGTTTCGGGTTTTTTTATGCTTGCGGCTGCTGCATTTATTCTGGATTATAAAAACAAAAAGGATCTGTTATGAAAAAATTTTTAACCGTGACCGTCATGCTGCTGATTATTCAGACGTTTAATCTCTATTCCCAAAATAAAATTAAACTTCCACGGGAAGCGGCAGTTCTGCTTAATAAAAATTCCGAAATTATATTTTCAGCCGCTGAAGATTTAAATGATGACGGTAATAAGGAATATCTTGTTGCGATACAGCTGGATGAAAAAGATGCGGAATACACAATGGAAAATGACAGGAAGCTTCTTATATTGACCAAAACTGAAAACGGTTTCAGAGTGCATTCCTCAAATAAAAAAATCATGCTGTGTTCTGAATGCGGCGGAGTCATGGGCGATCCTTTTGCAGGAATTGCTTTCGGAAAAAAATGGTTTGAGGTCAGTCATTTGGGCGGATCCAGGGAAAAATGGGGAACCAGCTATAAATTTGCATATTCCCGTAAATATGATAAATGGCAGCTGGTGGAAGTGAATAGCGAATTTTTTGACGCACTTGATCCTGATTCGGAAGAGAATACTTCTGAGAAGTATACTCCGCCGGCGGATTTCGGAATGATAAATTTTGAGGATTTTGATCCTAATAATTTTCTTGGTAAAGGAGTTCAATAGCGCAACCGCATTCCGGTTTCAGGTTATTGCCGCATGTATTCTGATTTATTTCATATTTATCATCAGTTGTAGAATGTTAAAATATAATTGACACGGTAAGATTTTGCTGCATACTAAAACCATGATTAAAAGAACAGTAAATAAACATGAATTAATGACCGGATTCATCTCATCGCTTTTATTTTTTCTTCTAACTGCAGCAGGATTCGGAATGGCAATGATTGCAATTCCGCCGGCCGGACCGAACTGCCTGGGTGACTGTATGAGTTATCCATACAGTGATATTCTTATGTATTATCCGCGGGATTACTTATGGATGTATGTGATATTCTTTCAGCTGCTGGCATTTCTGGTTTTTGTAATAGCGGCTCATTTTACTGCTTCTGAAAACAGGAAAATATTTTCTTTCATTGCAGTTTCTCTGGCTTTAATTTCGGTTACTGTACTGCTGGCTGATTACTTCATTCAGTTTTCAGTCGTTCCGATCAGCATGGTCAATGGTGAAACGGAAGGAATTCCGCTGCTTACGCAATATAACGGTCATGGAATTTTTATCGTACTTGAGGAGCTGGGTTATATTCTGATGAGCCTTGTTTTTCTTTCACTTTCCGCCATTTATACAGGAAAAACACGGATAGAAAAAATTTTACGCAGGATATATATAATCCCGTTTGCCTGCATTCTGCCGGCTTTTATATATTATTCCCTCAAATATGGTATTGACAGAGACTACAGATTTGAAGTTGCGGCCATAACTGCTAACTGGCTGGTATCAATAGCTGCAGGAATTTTATCCAGCCTGTATTATCATAAAGAAATTAAAAAATCAGATATTGATCCGGCATTAAAACAGGATTGAGTTCAGTCTGAGACAGATTACATAAGTAGGGTAAAAAGATTAATATTTTTTTCAGGAGGAATAATGAAGCCGGTATCAGGCATCGTGTTGATAATTCTGCTTGCGGCTTGCAGCAGTGGACAAAAGCATGATAAATCATCAAAACTCATTCTTGTCAAAAAAGAATCTGTGGTTATAGGGAATAGGATAACAGTTGCAATTGATGCAAGGTCACCGGTCAAGGCAGATTACTATGTATCTTTTCTTGATGATGGAAAAGCGGAGAAATATGGGTCACTGATAAAAGTAATAATGTCATGCCTTTTAGAGATGTTGTAAATTTATATGATGTTAAGAATAATCCTGACCGCGGAAAACCTGTTGAAATTTCAATTTTCTGGACCCGTGACGGAATGGTATCAGTAATCTACGTAAATGACTATCCTTCTGCAGTAGTTGATTTTAAAGAAAAAAGCTGTTTTTGCAGAACAGGACTGCCTTTGGTTCAACCCGGCATGGACTGGTCTTTAAACGGTCATGAATGGAATGAAGCAAAATTTGAGAAAATCGCAAGTAAATGATACATATTTTTCAAATAGCATAACTACTTATACATCTGCATATACAGGAGATAAAATATGATTGAAAAAATAGCATATAATCTCGGCCGCAGGGATGAAGAACCGAATATTGAACTTGCTGATGAAATAATCAGAAACGGCGGATCCGGTATTGACGAAATTGCGGACGGTCTGGACAGTCCTGACAGGAATGTTGCAAACGACTGCATAAAGGTACTGTATGAAGTCGGCAGGAAAAAACCTGAGCTTATTTCCGTTTATGCCGGAAAATTCTTGAAATTACTGAATTCAGGCAATAACCGTCTCATCTGGGGGGCGATGATGGCTGTTTCGCAGGTTGTAAAAGAAAATTCAGGTTTAATTTTTAATAATCTTGAACTGATCAAAAATACCTATAAAAACGGAAGTGTAATTACAGTTGATTATTCAATAAGTATTTTTGCGGAATTGTGTACATGTGACGGGAAATATGAAAAGGAAATTTTCCCGTTTTTAATGAATCATTTAAAGACATGCAGACCGAAGGAAGTCGCACAGCATGCTGAGAGAATGCTGGTTTGCATTAACAAAAAAAATGCGGATGATTTTTCGGCAGTTCTGAAAGGAAGATACGGAATGCTGACTGATACACAGAAAAAAAGAATAGATAAATTATTCAGAACTATTCAGAAATAATTTTTATGACGGTGTTTCCGTTTAACAGAGGTTTTTTTGAAGAATTTTTTTGTTATATTCATTTTTGCAGTGATTTTCATTGTCCTGATTTCCGGAATACCTGAAGCTTTTGTCATCCGCAATATTGATTTTTCACAGTCATCTTCTGATAATTTTGATTATATCCAGTCAAATGAAAAAATATACGGGATGTATAAATCTGCAGCAAATGCTTTTTATGAAGAAAATTATAATGAGGCTGCAAAATGGTATTCATCTGTTATTGATGAATTAAGTTTTTCAGAGAAACCGGTTCCTGAGAGTGTATATGCATTTATTTTTCCTTATTATCTGAATTCGCTCTTTCTATCAGAAAAATTCAAAGAAGCAATTAGTGACGGCCTTTTATTCTGTTCTTTAATAAATGATAAATCGGGCAAGGCTTCGATTTATTTTATCATCGCTGAGTCATACTTTGAAATTAATGACCGTGATAACTCGCTTTTCTATTTTAAATGTGTTGAATGTCTTTGCGGAAGAATATATCTGATTAATAGATGGAACAGTAAATATCATTCGTTTCTTGACCAAAATGGCATTATGAACAAAGTATTGCAATAAATTTCATATTTTCATTAAGACTGTTAATCAAATATAATTTTTTACTATACATGGTGTCAGGAAATTTTAAAATTTCAACCAGACTCTGATTGATCATGAATTTCAGCTTTAATTGTTACTGTATTCCCTTAACCTGTAATTTTTTAATTGAATTTTAATCTGCCCGCATTTATAATCATCCGTACAAGGGAGGAAAATATGGCATATAGAATTGATGATGAACAATGCACTGCATGCGGTGCATGTGAACCGGTATGTCCTGTTGAGTGTATTACGGAAAAATCCGATTCCAAAAGAGTTATAAACGAAGATGAATGTATTGATTGCGGATCATGTGCTGACGTATGTCCTGTGGAATGTATTTCAGAAGTTTGACATCATGGCGTTTCATTCTACCTTGGCATTATTCTGCTAAACAAAGGATTCCGGTTTTTTAACCGGAA
This sequence comes from Spirochaetota bacterium, assembly GCA_016928815.1. GTDB lineage: Bacteria > Spirochaetota > UBA4802 > UBA4802 > JAFGJZ01 > JAFGJZ01. Next base: position 28,272 of record JAFGJZ010000184.1, on the reverse strand, counting down.
TTTGCTTTATGAAATTCCGATGGAAACTGTTAAACAGTCATATGACAGCTGCTGAAATAATAAAATGGAGTTATTCATGAAAAATTTAATCCTATTTTCAGTCTTATTCATGGCAACTGCGGCATTTTGCGGGTCAGGAAATTCAAATGCGGATTCAAATATCAGGAAAGTGGTGGTTTTTAAAAATGGAATCGGGTTCTATAATAAAATTCTTACCGTTAAAACTCCATCCGATAAAATTGTCACTGATGTCGTAAGTAATGCAATTCTAGGAACAGTGTGGATTACTTCATCAGGAGCTCAGATAGAGAAAATTTCCGCATTGGAAGAATCAGGTTTTCATAATTCACCGGTACAGAATTTTTATGATCTTATTTCAGCAAATATAGGTAAAAAAGTGAAAGTGATGTATTCTGGCAATGTTTCCTATGAAGGAAGTATTATAGAAAGTCCGGATAATGCCGCAGAACAGGAAACAGGAGTTACCGGAATAAAATCACCGATAATATATCTGGACAACGGAAAACAGGTGTTTGCTCTGTATGCGTCAAATATAATTTCAATGGAATTTCTCGACAGGCAGTTTTCAAAGGAAATTTCCAGAAAAAAACAGGAGAAAAAAATATGTATTTATCTTGCCGGAAAGACATCATCTCCATTAAGTATTTCATACATGCAGAGAGGCATAAGCTGGACACCTTCCTATCTGATTGACATAAGTAAGCCCTCTGAAGCCGTACTGAGCATGAAAGCGGTTCTGGTTAACGACAGCGATGACTTGGATAAATGTGAAGTTGATCTGGCAGTCGGCTATCCGAATTTCATGTATCAGAATGTCGATTCTCCGATGACATTGAGTACCAGTCTGACATCTTTTCTGTCCCGGATAAATGGCAGCACTTCGTCAGGCAGAGCAGGCTTAATGGCCAATATGGCCTATCAGAATTCCGAGTCCTATAATGACGATGAATTTTTAATGAGCATTCCGGATGCAGGAACCGATGTAAGCAGCAGCGAAGATTTCCATCTATACAGTCTTAAAAACGTCACCGCTAAAAAGGGGGAGCGTGTCTATTATAATATTTTTTCAAAGAAAATTAGATATGAGCATCTTTATACGTGGGATATTCCTGAAACTGCTTCTGTTAATTCAAGCGGTTATTATCAGTCCCTCAATGCTGATAAGAAGGAACAGGTATGGCATATCATCAAACTGAAAAATTCAACATCATCGCCGTGGACTACTGCGACCGCTTTTACTGTCAGCAGAAACAAGCCTGTTGCACAGGACATGCTGAACTATACTCCGGCAGGAACGGACGCACGTGTTAAACTTACAATTTCTTCAGATATTAAAACGGACAGAAAAGAAGAGGAACTCGGCCGCGAGCAGCGTGTGAAAATAGCCAAAAGTTCGACTACTTATGATGATGTCAGAATTTCAGGTGAACTGTATATTAAAAATACTAAAAATGAAAACATATCTGTTGAAATAACCAAAAAGATCACCGGTGAAGTTACTGAGGCTGATATGAATCCGAAGATAATAAAGGAAGTTGACGGTCTAAACGGCGTTAATTTTAAGACCTCCGTTAAATGGGTCGTGAACCTGAAAAAGGGTGAAAATAAAACAATTAAATACAGGTATAAAATTTATGTCCGTAACTGATATTCTTAAAATGGAGCTCAGCTGTTGCTGAGCTGACATATTGCATTCAGGAAATTTTTTTTAATTCAGATTTCATTTTTTCAATAACGGCTCTGTAATCAGGTGATCCGAAGATCGCGTTTCCCGCGACAAAAGTATCGGCACCCGCCTCAGCGACCTTCGCGATGTTATCGGTATTGATTCCGCCGTCCACTTCAAGTCTTATTTCAAAACCGCTGCCGCTGATAAGCTTTCTGACTTCCCGAAGTTTATCAAGAGTGGAAGGTATGAAGGATTGTCCTCCGAATCCCGGATTAACGGACATTAGAAGAATCATGTCAAGTTTATCCATTTCATATTTAAGCACTTCGGGTGAAGTTGCCGGATTCAGAACAAGTCCGGCTTTGCAGCCGCCGTTTTTTATGAGCTGCAGTGATCTGTCCACATGTTCGGAACCTTCCGGATGAAAGGTAATATATGACGCTCCTGCATCAATGAAATCACCGATTATTCTGTCTACAGGTTTTACCATGAGATGAACATCAATTGGATTTTTTATTCCATATTTTCTGAGAGCCCGGCAGATCATCGGCCCGAAAGTGAGGTTGGGAACATAATGATTGTCCATTACGTCAAAGTGTATAAAATCCGCACCGGCTTCAATAACCTTTTCCGCTTCTTCGCCTAACCTGGCAAAATCTGCTGAAAGTATGGAAGCTGCCATTTTAAAGTCGCGCATACTTTTTCTCCGTACTGTTATTTTGTTCCGAAAAGGCGGTCGCCTGCATCGCCTAATCCCGGAATGATGTATTTTCTTTCATCAAGATGATCGTCAATATTTCCTGTGTAAATCTCAATGTCATTATGGACTTTTTCAATTGCATCAAGTCCTTCAGGTGATGATATTATGGAAATTACTTTTATGTTATTGAATTTCTTTTTTTTAAGAATGTCTATTGTGGCGATTATTGATCCGCCTGTCGCAAGCATCGGGTCAATAATGAAAGTAACGGGATTTTTGCAGTTTTCCGGCATTTTTTCATAATATGTGACAGGTTTTTTTGTTTCGGGATCACGGTAAATTCCGATAAATCCGACTTTGGCTTCAGGAACAAGATTCAGAATTCCTTCAAGCATACCGACTCCGGCTCTTAAAATCGGAACGATTATGACATCGTTTTTAAGCTGCTTGCCTTTGAATTCAGTCAGCGGCGTTTCAACTGTTATATCTTCCAGTTCAATATTCTTAAGAGCTTCATAGGCAATCAGCATTGTAATTTCACTTGCAAGAGCCCGGAAATCCTTTGTTTCAGTATTTTTATCCCGTAATACGGTCAGCTTCTGTTTAAGAAGAGGGTGGTCGATTTTGAAATGCATTTTATTCTCCAGATTATGTTTTTTGCTGTATGATACAACGGTAAATTTATTATGAAATTCAATTGATAAACCGTAAACTGCGCCGAATATAAAATAAATAAAATTAATTTGATTTTCAGTTTATTTAAGGCTATTATAGACCTGATAAAATTCAACTAAATTATGGTGTCAAATGAAAAAACTTGTCCAACTGTCCAAAAAAATTTCCGACTCTTATTTCGTTACTGCAGCAGTATTGCTTGTTCTTTCCGCAGCATTCGTCATTTCAGACCATGTATTTAATCTTACTGCCGGTTTTGACAGCGGTTTTATATACTCTGCCGCAAAAAATTCAGGAGGTATCGGAATTCTTGTTTTGCTGACGGCTTTCTGTTTTTATCCTTTCAGGAGAATGTTTCTGTATCTGAAGAAAAAAAACCGTCTTTCAGGTAATGAATTTATTCCCCGGGTTGTAGTTATCTGGAGCAATCTGCACCCTGTTCTGGCTGCTGTAGGAATTGTAATGGTTTTTATGCACGGTTATGTTTTTCTGAAAGTTGTCTATGAATACCAGTTTATGCTCTTTACACTGATGGGATTTATCTCGCTTCTGGCTCTTCTGGTTCTCATATCTTCAGGAACTATGATTAAAAAAAAGATGCAGAACAGTAAACTCAGGAAATTTCATCGGATTTTTGTCATTGTTTTCTTTATGTTTTTCATCCTGCACAGGGCGATCATAATGCTTAATTTATAAAATATTAATTTCATTCAGGTAATTACTTTCTGTTCCGGTAAAATGAAAAATCTATCTCCATGGAGGAGATAGATTTCTGCAGATCAGATTATCCCTGCTATGTTCAGGAGAAGATCACTTTCCGTTTATTTCGACCGGTTTGACTCCCCATATTTCATCAGCATACTGTTTAATAGTCCGGTCTGAAGAAAATTTTCCCATCCGCGCAACATTGTAAATAGCCATTGTTGTCCATTTTTCAGTATCTTTGAATGTCTCTGAAACTTTCTCCTGGCATTTTATGTAGTTTTCATAATCAGCCAGCAGCATGTATGTATCACCGTAATCAAGCAGCGATTTCGTAATAGGCTGGAACAGCTGTGGCTGTTCCGGACAGAAGAAACCGCTTTCGATTAAATCAATTACCCGTCTTAATTCACCGTTTCTATGGTAAAATTCACGAGGATTATAACCTGAATATTTCAGTTTCCCCACCTCTTCGGCATTTAATCCGAAAATAAAAATGTTATCGTCGCCGACTTCTTCAAGCATTTCAACGTTAGCGCCGTCAAGGGTTCCGATAGTGAGCGCTCCGTTCAGGGCATATTTCATATTTCCTGTTCCCGATGCTTCCATTCCTGCGGTTGATATCTGTTCGGAAAGATCAGCTGCCGGAATCAGTTTCTCCGCAATAGAAACTGAATAATTTGAAATAAAGACTATTTTCAGACGGTTATTGACGTCCTTATCCCTGTTTACTGCTTCTGCAACAGCATTTGAGAGTTTTATGATAAGTTTTGCCATATAATATCCCGGCGCCGATTTACCTGAAAAAATGAAGGTTCTCGGTACTATTTCCGCAGCAGGGTTGTCCTTTATTCTATTGTACAGTGTTATTATGTGAAGAATATTCAGAAGCTGGCGTTTGTATTCATGAATACGTTTTGTCTGGCAGTCGAATATCGAATCAGGATTTACATCAATTCCATTTGCCGTTTTTATGTAATGCGCGAAGGATGTCTTATTCTGTTTTTTTACCCGGTTAAACTCTTTTCTGAAATCCGTGTTATCAATGAATTTTTCAAGGTCCCTGAGTTTAAACAGATCTGTTATCCAGCCTCGGCCGATGTTTTCAGTTATTAATTCAGCCAGACCGGGGTTGCAAAGTTTGAGCCATCTTCTCTGCGTAATTCCGTTTGTTTTGTTGTTGAATTTCTCAGGCCACATTTCGAAAAATTCCTTGAATACGCTTTTTTTCAGAATGTCAGTATGCAGCGCGGCAACGCCGTTAACCGAGTGGCTTCCGATTATGGAGAGATTCGCCATCCTGACGTTTTTATGTTCGCCTTCTTCAATGATGGACATGATGCCCATGTGCTTTGGATCTCCGGGATACTTTTTCTTTACGACTTCCAGAAATCTGTGGTTGATTTCATATATTATTTCAAGATGTCTAGGCAGTACTTTTGACAACAGCCCGACGGACCATTTTTCAAGAGCTTCCGGAAGTACCGTATGATTGGTATAGCCGAATGTTTTCGTGGTCGTATCCCATGCCTTTTCCCAGTCAAGTCCCTCTTCATCAACCAGAATTCTCATCAGCTCGGGAATCGCCAGAGCGGGATGCGTATCATTAAGCTGAATTGCCACTTTCTCGTGAAATTTACTCATGTCCTGGTGGTCTTTCTTGTAACGGCGCATAATGTCCTGCAGCGATGCGCTTACGAGAAAGTATTCCTGTTTAAGACGGAGTTCTTTCCCCTGGGAAACGTTGTCATTCGGATAGAGTACTTTGGAGATTGTTTCAGACTGTGCTTTATCCTGAATAGCCTTCTGGTAATCTCCCTCGTTAAAATGATGAAACTGGAATTCCCTCGAAGATTTTGCTCCCCACAGGCGCATTGTATTTACCGTATTGTTATTATATCCGGGAACAGGTGTATCAAAAGCCATGGCCATTACTTCTTCAGTATCGTTCCAGACAGATCTTGTTTTTTTTCCGTCAGTCACCGTATTTATCCTGCCGTAAAAGTGAACGGGAAAGAGGTATTCCGGACGGCTGATTTCCCATGGGTTGCCGTAACGGAGCCAGTTGTCGGGAAGTTCGACCTGATAGCCGTCGTGAATTCTCTGGAAAAAAATACCATACTCGTAACGGATGCCGTAACCGTAAGCAGGATATCCGATCGTTGCCATGGAATCAAGAAAACATGCTGCAAGACGTCCGAGACCGCCGTTGCCTAGACCTGCATCCCATTCAATTTCCCTTAGATCTTCAAGTTCGTATCCGATCTGCCGCATCGCCTTTTCAGTTTCAGGGTAGATGTCGAGATTTATGAGACTGTTTCCCAGTGCTCTTCCGACAAGAAATTCCATTGAGAGGTAGTAGACGCGTTTTACGTCCTTGTCATAATAAGTCTGCTGGGTTTTTATCCACCGTTCAATAAGCCTGTCACGTGTCGTAAGGGCGATTGACTCATAAATATCCCTGTCAGTCGCGGAATATTCGTCCTTGGCAAGCGAGTAAACCATATGCGTTACAAATGACTTCTGAATTGAATCGGTATCGGAACATTCAAATTCCTTAATTACCGGCGGCAGCACTGTATCGTTCTTTTTTAAAAATTTACCAAGCATGTTTTTCTCCAGAAAATTTATTTTATAGATTATGATAACGGATTTATAATATATCACCTGTGTCCGGATTTCAATAAAATAAATGGGAAAATGTAAAAATAGGGAGAGTACTCATAAACTCATGTTTTTTTCATTCATGTTAAATTTGCGTAAAAATATATTTTATGGATGCTTTTGTACGCCGATTGCGTATAAAGGGAGCTGAATCGAATAAATCACGTTTATTTTAATTTTTTAGGTTGTAATTTTAAATAGGGTGATATACTTTATCAAAAGGCAAAGGGAGATATCTTATGGCGGCAGTTCAGAGCGGTTCTTTTAATATGGTCTTCGGCGATGTCATTCTTTATGTTGACAGAGAGAAATTGGAAATGTATCCGGGTGTAAATACGGAACTTATTACCATCGATTATGAATATAATACCGAGAATGAAGCCGGTTTTTGCGTGGAAAAAAATCCGTATTTCTGATTTTCTTTTCACTCTAAATTGCAGTACCCCTCGTTTTACAGGTCAAAATCTGTTTTTTCACTTCAGCGGTTTTCAAAATAAATTCTTTACATTTTTTCAGTAAAATACTAAATGAACTTCAGTCATGTCATGCATTTAATTAAAATTATGAAGGAGCAAATATGAAAATACTTGTTACAGGTGCTGCAGGTTTCATAGGTTATTTTCTGTCAAAAAAACTTTATGAAGCCGGATTTGAGGTTACCGGAATTGATAATATCAATAATTATTATGACATTAATCTTAAAAATGACAGGCTTGCTGATTTAAAACAGAACTGCCCGGAATTCCGCTTCATCAGGTGTGATCTTGCGGATAAAGAATCTCTGGAGGATGTTTTTAAATCAGGGAAATTTGATTATGCGGTTAATCTTGCCGCACAGGCAGGCGTCAGGTACAGTCTGACAAACCCGGATGCCTACCTGCAGTCCAATATGGCAGGATTTCTGAATATTCTTGAATGCTGCCGGAACTATCCGGTCAAACATCTTATTTATGCATCATCATCCTCGGTATATGGAATGAACAAAAAGGCGCCGTTCAGTGAGAGCGATTCCGTTGATCATCCGGTCTCACTTTATGCCGCAACAAAGAAAAGCAATGAGCTTATGGCTCACAGTTATTCGCATCTGTTTAATATTCCTGTTTCCGGTTTGAGATTTTTTACGGTTTACGGGCCTTTCGGCAGACCGGACATGGCGTATTTTCTCTTTGCGAAAGCGATTTATGAGGGCAGACCTATTGATGTTTTCAATAACGGGGACATGCTGCGTGATTTTACTTATGTGGATGATGTCGTTGAGGGAATCCGCCGTCTAATTCCGTTAGCTCCGGAAAAAAACGATAACTGGGATTATGAAAGAAACAACTGCGCTGACAGCTGGGCTCCTTACCGTATTTATAACATAGGAAACAACTCCCCGGAAAAACTGATGGATTTTATTAACGTCCTTGAGGATAAAATCGGCATCAAGGCCGTTATAAACTACAAGCCTATGCAGGCTGGTGACGTTTATATGACTTATGCAGATATTAATAATCTGAATTCAGTAACGGGATATAAACCGTCCACTTCAATAGAAGAAGGTCTGGGGCGCTTTGTTGACTGGTATAGGGCATATTATAAAAAATGATTCTGCTGTTTGTCAAAAAGATACTTACCGCATTTCTGACTTTGCCCGGTATCATCATCCTGATGCTGGGAGTATTACTTTTTTTTCTCATCAGAAAAGGTGAGAAAAAGCTGTCTGTTTATCTTGCCGTAATAATGACTGTTCTGTATCTTTTTTCGACGCAGCTGGTTTCAAACTGCCTGACCGCCTTAATCGAGCAGCCGGGGCGGCAAATTGAGGCATATTCCGGATGCGATGTAATTGTTGTTCTGGGGGGAGGTCTGATTGAAGATGTGATCGATCTTTCAGGAACGGAAATTCCTTCCGCGGAATCGCAGGCAAGAATTCTAAGCGCAGTCAGGCTGTATCGAAATTATCCGCGTCCGATAATAGTTACCGGAGGTATAGCAAGCGGAAAGGTTCCGGAAGCTTTGATAATGAAGAAATTTCTGGTTGAACTTGGCGTCAGGGATGGGGATGTTATTGTTGAGTCTGAAAGCCGTGACACATCCGATAATGCTTTTCTGGTGAACAGAATTATGATGGAAAAAAAATACCGGAAAGCGGCGCTGGTTACATCATCCTTTCACATGAGAAGAGCTTCAATGCTTTTCAGGAAAAACGGGGTTCAGTTCGTACCGTGTCCTTCACTGCAGAATACACGCAGGCCTGTGTTTTCCCTGCTGTCGGTTCTTCCGGAAGCATCTCCTCTTCGTAAATCCGCATTGGCAATAAAAGAAATTCTGGGTATTCTGTTTTATAAAATTACAGGCTGACACGGGTTTCATTTGAGATAATATATATTATTGAAGTTTTCTTTTGCAGTGCTATCATATACAGTGATGTTATATATTTTCTGCAGGGTAAGTTTTTTCATGCTTTCCGGAATTTTTGGTTTGTTATAACAGTTTTTCGGTAATATTTACGATTAAGAATATTTATGGATTTCTGTGGATTATAAATTACCGGAAGAGGAGAATATGGTTAAAAAATTTTTAATTATCATTATATTTTTTCCGTCTTTAGCAGTAATTTCTGCAGAACATAAAGTTCCATTTGCAATCGGAGAATGGAGGCCTTATACAGGTGAAAATCTTGAGAATTACGGTATGGCATCTGAAATTATAACAGCTGCCTGTGATGCTGTTGACTTAGTACCTGAGTATAGCTTTTACCCATGGCGAAGAGCTGAATTATATGTTGAACAGGGGAAAAGTTTTGCGACTTTTCCTTTTGCGGATGTTCCTGAAAGGAAGGAAAATTTTTATTTCTCCAATGTGATTGTATCCTCTTCGATTTCGGTTTTGAAATATAAAAAGAATAAAAAAACATTGAATTTTATATTTAAACAGGTAAAGGATTTTTCAGGGTATAATATCGGAACGACTATAGGGTCCTTGAGAATTACTGCTCCATTGAAAAATGATAAAATAAATTATGAAGAAACCGATAATTTTGATTTATCATTGCTGAAGCTTCAGGCGGGAAGAATTGATTTCATTATTGATAATGAAGTGGTAATGATAGACTCTATCAGACGGATTTTTCCGGAAAATACTGATGATTTTGAAATTTTAGACCGGGACTTTGTATCTGCTGTAAATTATAAAATTATGGTTTCAAAAAAATATCCGGGAAGCATAAATTTACTTAAGCAGTTTAATTCAGGTCTGGAAATTATCAGAAAAAACGGTACTCTCCGTCAAATTTATCGCAAATACGGTATTGATCACTGATTTCTTATTTTTTCCGGATTCCTGTTCTTTTATTTTTAAATGATTCATTTGTATCAACATAAACTTTGTAATCAAATAACCCGGTATGTCTTATTTCGGAATATGGAAGAACTATTTCAAAATCTGCCAGACCTGTGGAATTTAATTCGGTTTCATTGGTTATATCTTCAATGGGATTGTTCTGAAGTTTTTTCAATACAACGGTATACATATTTTTAAATACAATTGAACCTTCAGTGTTTCTATAACCACTCAGAACAGGAAGCATTCTTAATTCGGTGCGTTCGAATGCAGGATCAATTGTTCTGATGACATATCCGATGTAAACCTTATTGTTGGAATTTGTTATTTGTATGAGGCAGTTGGTGCGTATTGCCCGCCAGATTAATTTTTCAAAGTCGCGGTTTTTTATGGCGCTTTCGAAAGCAATGCGCTTCAGAACGGGAATTTTCATTAGTATGTTCAGAGGTAAATACAGAAAACCGGCTGTAATTGTTGAAACTGCAAGCAGCAGTGAATCAAGAAATATGCGATTTTGAGTAGGGTCATCTGATAAATTACCGTAAAAGCTGAAAAAAAGAATTTTAACTGAATTATTGTCTTTTCCGATTATGTTAAATGATGACAGAATGATAAATGAAAAAAATAACAAAATGAGACCATAAAGTGCTGCCGAAAAGTATAAACTATACCCTTGTTTTCTTGATAGTGAATATCGTGTAAAGCTGCAGTTGGACGCAAAATTATATCCTGAAATTAATGAAATTAGGAGCAGTGGAATTGTGGTCATTAATGAATCAGTTTATTACGGTTTTGTAATATAGCTTTAGCTGTATTTCTGACTTTTTCAGATTTACTCAGTTCTGATGAATTTATATGAATTATTCCATTGCCGGAAATTGAATATTCAGGTTCATTTGAGTTGTTTTTTACAAGTAATCTGTAGAATTCTCTGATACTCATTTTCTTTCTCCTTTTTTTAAAATTATGTAATTAATAATCATCTGTCAAGAATATTTGCATGTTAATCTGTTATTTATTTAAAGGCTTCTTTTTTTAAGTTGCCTAAAATCCTTTTTATGATAAAATTGGCAACTACCGGTACACTTGTCCGATGGAGGTTCCCATGAAAAATCCTTTGCTTGTTCCGGAAATCCGGGAAATTTTACGGAAAAAGAAATTTAAACTCCTTAAAGAATTTTTCATTGATCTTCATGAAAAGGAAGTTGCTGAATATCTTTCAATGCATACTCCGGATGAAATCTGGCAGATTATAAATGTTTTCGAACCCAACAGGCGTGCGGAAATATTTACTTACATGGATATGGATGTTCAGGTCGCGATGATTGTGTCAGGCGCAAGGGAAAAAGTCCGCGATCTGCTTCTCCCGATGTCAAATGACGACCGTGCCGATCTTTTCAAGCACCTTGAAAAAAATGTTGCTGATAAACTTCTGCTTTTTCTCCCTCCGAAGGAAAGAACTGACATTCTGAGTCTTACGTCATACAGGGAAGGAACAAACGGAGCGATAATGACCACGGACTTCGTTGATCTTAATGAAAACGATACTGTTGAAAACGCAATCCGGAAGATCCGCCGGTTTGCTCCGTCGAAAGAAACGATTTACTATAATTATGTTACTGCTGATGACAATACTCTTCTTGGTTTCATATCTCTCAGAAAACTTATTGTTTCAAAACCCAAGGAAAAACTCGGCCAGCTGATGAAAACGGATATGATAACCACCGGAGTTGACGAGGATCAGGAAGTTGCCGCAAACCTCATTCAGGAATATGACCTTATCGCTATTCCCGTAATTGACATGCAGCACAGGATAATCGGAATTATCACCTATGATGACGCTATTGACATTATTCAGGATGAACAGACAGAGGATATGGAACGACTGATGGGTATCAGCGGTGCTGTTTCGGAAAAAACATATCTTGAAGTTCCGGTAATGAATCACTTTAAAAAGCGCGTCGTATGGGTCATCATTCTCGGCGGATTCGGCCTTCTTACCGGAATGATTATCCAGGGTTTTCAGAGCACTCTTGAAGCGCTGATTGTTCTTTCCTTTTACATGCCTCTGCTTAATGCTGCGGGCGGTAATACGGGTTCACAGTCAGCTACCGTTGTTCTGCGCTCACTCTCTCTGAATGAACTGAAATCGGAGGACATTTTCAGAGTAATAAAAAAGGAATTCGCAATAAGTTTTCTTTTAAGTATCTGTCTTGCTCTGATGACTTACGGAAGAGTAATGCTTTTTTCGCAGGGTGAGGACATACCCGTACAGTTTTCAATAAGTTTAATTGCTTTCGTAATATCACTTGCACTTGCCATTCAGGTTATATGGTCAACTGTTTTCGGGGCCATAATTCCGATTCTTGCGACTAAAATGAAAATTGACCCGGCGGTATTTTCATCGCCCGCACTTGCTACACTCGTTGACATGGGCGGAATCACAATATATTTTACATGCGCAAAGCTGATACTGGGAATATGACCGGCAGGAAAAGAGTGGTATGAAAAACATTCATAACCGTAACCTGTAATTTATAAACATCATTTTAAATCCCTAAATATTTATTTGCGATGCAGCTTCTGTATGACAGGTTATTATTTCAGGTTCAAGAGCCTATTCATCTTAAATTTCGCCATAAAAGCCATCCCATCGCTCCGGTGATATAAGTTTTATGCCTTCAAGAGAGGATTCATCAATTTTTTGTTTTAAAAACTCATCAACCAGAATAAGCCGTGTAAAATGTGCAGCTCTGAAAATATGGCCGGTGCTGGTAATGTTGTTTTTTAACACTAACTTTTTTATTCCAAATATAATAGTGTACTCTCCATTTTTATCAGGTTCGGCTTCCATTTCAGATGCGTTTCTGTCTATGCAGTCAATCAAGCCGGTAATATTGGCAGCATAATAACCGGTTTTTGCCGGTTTCCCCTCCTGTTCAGTTACAGAAGCTTTAAAATATTGAATATTAACGATACCAAGATCATCCATAAAATTTTTGAACTGTTCTGATATAACTGAACAGCCCGTGTCGCTTACTGCATAATCAGTAATTTTACCTGCAGGCAAAGTCTCACATAAAAATTCAAGGTTTGATAAATTGTAATCAGCTGTATTGATGCTGCCTCCATTTTCCCAAATCATCTCGTTGCATGTGCCATTATCGCTTAGTGTCAGTGCCGGTGATACTTCCGTATCAGGGCATAGAATAAAACTTTTCATTTAACATTACCTCATAGTAGAGTATATTTAAATTCTGTGTTTAAGTTTATTACTCACTCATTGACTCCGGTATGGCAGCTTTACATAACCGTAACCTGTAATTTATAATCATCATTTTAAATTCGCAAGGAAATTCCCTAAATCTTCATTTGTGATAGGGCTTCCGTGTGAAAGGTAAATTATTTCAGGTTCAAGAGCTTCAATCTTTCTGAGGCTTTCAACCATGTCATCGTAATTATCATACCATATTGAAAAATTCAGTTTCCCCGGTCTGCCTCGTAAAAGGTCACCGCAGAAAATCTCCCCCGATTCAAGAACAATACTTACAGATCCTTTCGAGTGTCCCGGTGTGTGTAGAATTCTGATTGCATGGTCGCCGTCCTGAAGACTGAATTCATCCTGAATTATTATGTCCGCTTCAACAGGTCTGACTTTCTGTTTCGGCATAAGAAAACTGATTATGCGGCCTGTCATGCTGTGTGAAATGAGTTTTTCCGACGTACCGGAGCGCATTGCCTCCAGAGCCGATTCATGTGCGATGACGGAAGCACCGGTCAGTTCACGTGCGTGAGCTGCTCCTCCGTAATGATCCTGGTGGCCGTGCGTAATTATGATATGTGAAACCAGATCAGGTGAGATGCCTGTTCCCCGGAATGCGGAATCAACCGCTTTGCTGTTCATTCCGGTATCTACCATGATGTATCCGTTTTCTTTTTTAATGAAGAAAATATTGACGAAACTTTTAAGTCCTGTAATTACCATCTTTCTTCTCTTCATGATTCTCACTTTTCAACAATTTTTCTTATGATAAATGATGCCGCATATAACCCGAAAACCGCCGGCATGTATGATATTGTGCCCTGCGGTCTTTTGCCGGTAATTTCATTTTTAATTTCAGGAATAATATTGCCGTTGTCAAATATTTCATCACTGAAAACTACAGGGACATTTTTATAGATATTTTTTTCTTTCAGTTTTTTCCTCATGACTCTCGCAAGAGGGCAGTTATGTGTTTTTGAAATATCAGTAATATATACTTTTTCCGGATTCATCTTATTTGCACTTCCCATTGAAGATATAAATGTTATTTTTTTTGAAGATAATTGATATATCAATTCAGATTTTGCAGAGACAGTATCAATAGCATCAACAGCATGAGTGAATCCGTTAAAAAATGATGAAATATTTTCATCAGTAAGGAGGTCACTGAATATATTTATTTTACATTCCGGATTAATATCTAAAATTCTGGTTCTTGCAGTTTCAGTTTTGAGTTTTCCGACAGTTGAATTAAGAGCATATATCTGCCGGTTAACATTCGTAATGTCGACGATGTCGCAGTCAAAAAGTGAAATCTCGCCGATTCCGGCTCTGGCCAGTGCTTCTGCAGTGTAGCTTCCGACACCGCCGATACCGAATACAGCGGCGTGAGTGTTTTTAAGTCTTTCAATATTTTCACTGCCAAGAAGCAGTCTGCTGCGGGAAAATCTCATTTATACTCCGAATATGCGGCGGGCGGTATCTGTCGTTACTGCTGCCACTTTTCCAATTTCTTCATTCAATATTAATGCCGCTGCTTTGGCAATAAAAATAATATTCCCGGGAACATTGCGTTTGTCCGTACTTTCCGCAACGGGAATATCGGGTGAGTCTGTTTCAAGCATCATTCTTTCGGGAAAAATTTTTTTAATCATTTCATTTCTTTTCCTGCTTTCCGGATAGGTAACTGTACCTCCGATGGAAAAGTATATGTTGTATTTGATCAGAGATGCGGCGAGTTCGCTGCTGCCGTTGAATGCATGAAGAACGATTCCTTTTTCAGGCGGTCCCGTTTTTTTAATAATTTCAATCAGCTCGTCGAATGCACTGATGCAGTGAACTGTTGCGGGAAGATTGAATTCCTTCGCCAGAATTATGAAATCTGTAAAAACCTTTTTCTGAATGTCAATCGGAATGCGGCTGAATTTTTTATCCAGTCCGATTTCCCCTACTGCGGTGATATCCCTGAAAATACTGAAATCAGTTTTTTTGAACAGCATGTCATAGTCATCCGGGATATACCATGGATGAACCCCCAGTGCACTTTTTAGCAGGGGATAGTCCCGTGAAAGACTTAGTGTTTTTTCCCAGTCATCAAAACCCGTCGCGCAGTTTATCACCGCCCTCACGCCGAGCTGAACTGCAGAATCAAGAATCATGTCACGGTCATCACTGAATAAATCGGAATTCAGATGGGCATGGGTGTCGATGTATTCCATTATTGAATAATATTCCTTAAATTTATTGACTTATATCATATCATATTATACTGATTATAGAAATAAAAAATTTTTTTGGGTGAACAAATGGAAAAAGAGCGTAAAATGCTGATAGCACTCCTTGCACTTATTGCATTTTCGGTAATTATATCTCTTGTTGATATAAGCATGAAAATGAATACATCTCAGCAGAAATCTGCAATTAATCTGACTCAAACGGGACCGGGAGTAGGAATTGTCCGCATAACCGGCGCAATTTCGATGAACGGAGATCAGGGATTGTTAAATCAGATTTCCGGTGCGGAGGGAATAATTAAAAAACTTGATGAATATTCCAGAAATCCTGACATCAAGGCGATAGTAATCAGAATTGATTCGCCCGGCGGAACTGTCGGAGCGACACAGGAAATTTTTAATAAAATAATGAGCATAAGAAACAGTACTGAACGCAAAGTGCCGGTAATCGCTTCAATGGGTGATCTGGCTGCATCCGGCGGATACTATGCGGCTTCAGCCTGCGACTACATTTTTGCAAACCATGGAACCCTGACCGGATCCATCGGGGTAATAATAGCAGCTCCGAATTTCAAGGATCTTTTCCAGAAGCTTGGAATCAGGATGAATGTAATTAAAAGCGGCAGATATAAGGATATCCTGTCATCTTCAAGGGAATTATCCCAGGATGAACTTGATCTTCTTCAGGACATTGTGGATTCTTCATATAACCAGTTTCTGAAAGATGTTTCTCTGGGCAGAAATATTCCTATTGACGACATTCGTCCTTATGCGGATGGAAGAATTCTGGGAGGAACAAAAGCGGTTGAAGTTAAACTTGTTGACGCAATAGGCGGGTTTGAACAGGCAATTCAGAAGGCCAGGGAAATGGGCAAACTTCCGGCCGGAGCTCCGGTTTATGAATCAACAGCATCACCTTTTGACCAGTTTTTTTCAGGACTTCAGGGCATGTTTAAAATAAGCAATCCTGCTGCTTCATTTTTCGGATCAGAAAAATATTCAATTGTTGAGTACAGGTATCTGCCATGAAAAATAACTTACGAACTCTAGAATGGACGGACAGTCTGATTGAAGTACTCACAAGTCCGAGGTCTCTTGCAGTCCGTTTCGCAGGCAGCGAAAAGCATCTTTATGGAATAACCTTTCTGATTCCCATGATTTCAACAATCCTCATGCTGATATCCATAAGTCTTCTTTCACCGCAGACCGGATATTTTTATTTTAAAATAACATACGGCTGGATTTTTCTTGTGATATGTTCATTCGTTAATATTTTTCTTTCATCTGCGGTCATTGATCTTGTCTTTCAGTTTAAAGGTAAACGCGGAAGCGTCAGGAGGGTGATTAATATAATCAATATTTCATATTTCCCGAAAATTCTGATGCTGCCTCTGATACTGTTTTTTTCGGTCATTGATTTCGCACCGCCTTTCTTTTTTCTTCTGCTTCTCATTTTACTGTCAGTCTGGTCATTATATGTTATATCAAGAGGGCTTTCCGAAATCTATTCTGTTGATCTGCCGAATGCTTTTCTGATTTATGCGGTTCCATATGCGGCGGTTATTGCAGTTTCCGTTCTTCTTCTGTTTCTTCTTGCTTTTCTGGGATATGGTTTTGCTGTGAATTTCTGATGATGAAGGAACCGTTCGGCGGTTCCTTATTTATTATCTTTTCTGTTTTTAAAATACGGTTCAAAAAGTCCGCGGTCGATTTCTATCAGTCTTGTTCTGATGTCTGTGATGGCTTCAAAATCATAATTCTGAAAGGAAAAATAATCAAACATCCATAGATATTTGTTGATCAGTCTCGGAACGATGTTGGTTTCCTTAATTTTGTCCTTGGAAGACATCTGGTAGCTTTTTTCAAGATTGAGAATGTCTTTTTTTAATATTTCCACCGTCTGTTTGCTTAGCTGGTGCTTAACATAGAAAATATCAAGTATATATCCATAGACCGGAATCCATTCCCTGATATCCTGATAGGCAGGAATGTTCTTCGCGGTAATTCCGGCAAGATCAAGAATCGGCTGCGCCTTGATGTCCTTCATGTCTATTTCCTGCGGGTTCAGGAAAAAGGCTTCTCTGAAAAACATGAGACTTTTCGGGGTTTCGCCCAGATGAAAATAGGATTCTCCGAGAAGTACCGTAATCTGAGTATTCGACTTATAGGCGGATCTGATATATTCGAGCGTTTCGGCTGCATGTGAAAATTCCTGAAGTCCCATGAAACATCTGGCAAGGTTGTACAGCAGGGAAAAGTTGTCTGTCGGACTTTCCTCGTTTCTGAATGCAATTTTATAATGCTCGGAGGCAGTAAAAAATACATATTTCTGCGCGGCGGAAAATGCGGTGCTGCCTGTCATGTTTTTTTCTTCAGCATATGAATTGAACTGGTTCCATTCGTTCATGAGAAAATCTGCTGTCATTTTTCCCTCTTTCAGAAGAAGCAGTTCCGATTTTCTGTTAAGCCAGAAGCGTGAAGTGCGGTATCCCTCAAACAGTCCGGGATAATCTGATTTCTCATCAATAAGCATGTTAAAGAGATCCACCGCTTCGCTGAAATCGCCGGATTCAATAAATTTATACGCCTCATTTATTCCCGGCTGAAGATGATCATCAGAAAATGTTAGTTGGCCGTTGTTATCCATAGGATTATAAATTCACCCGTTTACCGTATTTCATGAAAGAATTAATATCATGCGTAAAAATAACAATCTGCCTTTTTTTGGAGAAATCATACAACACATTTTTTAATCTGGCAATCCTGTTTCTGTCAAGATACATGCCCGGTTCATCAATGATTAATGGTATGGTCAGGCCGGCATCTTCAAGATAGTCAGTAACCGCGATTTTCATAGAAAGTTCAATGATGTTGGGCAGTGATTTATTTTCGAGATTGTTCAGTTTTCCCGTTCTTATGAATTCTTCAATAACCTGGTTTGTAACCGTTGAATTGTACTGGTTTGAGGTAATCTCATTGAAAAGCAGGGCGGTGTTCCCGGAAATCTGGGAAATTATCCGGTTTTTTCTCTTTTCAATCGCCGTATTGAAAATTGAAATCATATATCTGATATTTTTATCATAAAGCTCAAGACGTTTAAGTCTGCTGCGGTAATCCTCCATCGCCGTCTCGAATCCTGAATCAATGGTAATATCCGATGCTGAGTGTTCAAGTTCGGCATCAATCTGGTCAATCAGATCGGAAATTTTATTTAATTCGCTGCGGAACTCGACGGCTTCCTCATCGAAGAAAGCTTTTGCCTGACTGATAGGGTAGCCAAGCGGGTCACTGTCAGTATAAAGTCCGATATCCTTTATCAGCGCTTTTATTTTTTTGCTGCATTTGTCCTGTTCTGTCCGGGCTGAAGAAAGTTCTGTTTTAAGTTTTGAAAATGTTTCCTTGTCCTGCAGAGAACTGTTTAGTACGTCAATTTCCTCTTCATGTTCCGTGTAAAATCCGAACTCTTCAAAGTACTGAAGAAGAAGTTCGTATATTTCTTCAATTGTAAGGTCTTCGGTACTGAGATTGTTGCTTTTCAGTATTTCAAAAAACTCACTGCATTTTGCATCACGTTCATTTTTAAGATCGGCAGCTTTTTTGAATTTTGAATAACGGCATATTTTAATCATTGAAAAAATCAGAACATAGGCTAAGAGAAAACCGATTGTACCGATAACGGCTATCAGTATGTTTCTTTCAATTTTGACATATTTCTGAAATAGAACGGCAGCTGAGGCTGAAGCGGAAAGAAAAAATGCCGTGAAAGCAGTTCTTTTGTAGAACTTTTTTTTATGGATGATGAAATCATTTGTCTTTATGATTTCATCATCAAGATTTTTTATATATCTGTATGCTGTCTGAATTACTTCGAAATTCTCTTTCTGGATAGGATCCATATCCGCAAATTTAGGAAAGATTTTCCTGATATTTTCCTTCATGGTTTCGATAGAACTTTTTATTGTTTTTTCAGTATTTATTTTTTCAGAAAGGGATTCTATTTTTTTTACACATTCGCCATGTTCATCATAAAGGGTTCCAAGAGTAGTCAGGTTTTCAAGATTCCGCTCTATTGATTCAAGTTTAATCGCATATATTTTTTTTTCATTAATCAGATTTATTTTTTCATTATTAAGTTTAAGTTTTTTCTGTTCTTTCAGTTTGTTCAAGTCAAGATTCTTCTCGATCTGCCGGATTTCATTTTCATGCTCCAGTATTTTTTTTGTAAGCACGTTTTCAATGTTTTTGTTAATCCCGCTGATTGAAAAGTAATCATTCAATTTGTTGAATGTGTTTAAATACTGCGAGCTGTCATTTAAAAAAAAACCGGATGTTTCTTCAAAAATATTCATCTCCGGATAATCGTCGGTCGGAGTCCGCATGTATCCGAGTATGGAAAATTTATATGAATCGAACGATTTCATGTAGCGTGATAATTCATAATTGGGAGGAAATTCGCTGTCAATTGCGGAATCGAAAATAAGTTTCTCATCTCTGCGGCCGGAAAGGTAAATCTGCGTAGTCGCATTGTTTCTGATAATTTTGTACTGCTCGGTTTTTATTGAAAAAAGGCAGTTCAGATAAAAATCGTCCCAGACTCCCGGATTTAAAATTGTTTTTGCGCTGCTGATGCTGAATAATAAATCAATGATTGATCTGGAAATTAGGGTTTTACCGGAATCATTATCACCGCAGACTACGGTGATGTTCTTATCGAAATCAATAATGCGGTTATTGAGCAGTCCGGTTTTAGACGCTATGCATTGATTAAGGAACATACCCATTCCTCCGCCTGCTGGCTGTCTTCGATAGGAAATTTTGAAAGTATCTGCGCAATAATCTCGTTATCAAAACTGTCTGAATCGGACTGAATGCCCGAGGAAAGAGCATTAAAAAATTCTCCCTTCAGCGAGTTGTCATTATAGCTTTCTTTTATGAAATTCTGAATATCTGTAACCGAGTTATTTGTAATTTCAGTCTGATAAAAAAGATCTCTTACTGAATTTAAAAAATCAGTATCTATTTCATAAATGCGGTTGCCTGTAAGCGTAAGATGGAGCCTTGTCTTTTCTGATGAGTAGGGTTTGATTTTATTCAGAATTTCTTCCGTTGATTTGAAAAAAGAACAGTCAAATTCGAGTGAAATCGTTTTCTTTGCGCTGATGGCAAGGCGTTTAATATCGGTCATTCTGCCGTTTTCAACAGTGAGTGATAATACATGCCTTGTTTTCAAATCGGAATCATCCATGATGTGAGGCGCACCGGGGAATGCGGCAATAATTCTGTTCTGATATTTGAAAATCTTGAGATTGTGATCATGTCCAAGTGCATAGAAATCCAGGTGGTCCTCTTTCTGGATGTATGTAAAAAGATTGTTTTTCATGTTCTGTTCATTCAGGTCAATATGAAAAACACCAAGGTGAAAACCGGCGGTTTCCGATTTTCGGACCTGACTGAGTATTCGTTCATCAGGTGACGGATGGGGGTAAAATATTATTTTTTCATTTTTTATTTCAAGTGTTTCGGTGTTTATTTCATCTCCATGAAGTCCAAACAGGATATCTGCATCAAGATTTTTAAGATTTTCGCTTATTTCATTATTTTGTATTTCGTGTTCGCCTGGAAGAATTACAATCTGTGTACCGTGATCCTTCAGTTTGCAGAACAGTTCATTTACTCTTCCGATTAATTCCTCATCCGGCTCAAAATTATGGAATAAATCTCCTGAAATAAGCAGAATATCGTGAATCATTGCATTTTCAATGATATTCGAAAACACGATCATTCGATCCTCATATGAGGCATGATTTTTATCGGGTTTATCCCCTAAATGCAGATCTGAAGTTAATAATATTTTAATCATATTTAATTAAATTGTTCTCTTTGGTTTAAAAATACATTAAATAATAATTTTTATTATAATTCAAGCATAATTGATTTTGTAATGAAAATAATGCAAAATCCGGGTAAAAAACGGCTGTTTCCCTTTATTTCAGGATTAAATCAATATAAACAGAAAACCACTCATAATTTAATGATTAAATCCGGTTTACAAGGTCAGTTTCAATAGTCATTTTTAAAAAATCCTTTTAATTTTTTGAAGCAGGTCTATGATGACTGAAATTTCTGTTAATACCAGGTAACGGGGGAATTTATGGAATGTAAAAAAGAGACAAATCTGAAGAACTGCAACTGCACTTATCCGTGCAGCCGTAAAGGAATGTGCTGCGACTGTCTGGCATATCACCGCAGAAATAATGAGCTTCCGGCATGTTATTTCAGCGCGGAAGATGAGAAAACGTATGACAGATCGGTTGAATTCTACATGCGCAGAAAATAGGGATCAAAATCAGAATACGTGCCTGAGAATGTCTCCGGAATATACTGCATTGGGAAGTATTTCGCATTCTGCCCAGCATCCGGGACAGGTGCGTATCCATTCCCTAAGATGTTCAGTTTTCCTGCTGTTCCATATTTCACTAAAAGTCTGGGTTCTTAAATTTCCTGCGGCAGCTGAATTAAACTGACAAACGGGAACCGTACCGTCCGGCATTATCCTGAGGTGCGAATTCAGGGCTACACATTTTGGATTCGGACTGTTGAATTTGTAAAAAAGACGGTTCCTTATTCCGGCATAATAATATTTTTTTGCAGTTCTTTCCGCAAGGCTGTTCCAGCCTGAATGTTTTTTCGGAAGTGAGAGTATGGTGGACAGACCTTCAGTATCGAGTTTTCCGAAAGGGCTGAATTCCCCGATCTGTCCCGGGACTGAGCTGTTGCTGATATCCGTTGAATAAGTAGCGCTTGAATCGTATGCAATTACCACATTGCACCCGATATCGAATTGACTGAGATGTTTCCTGAGCTCATCGTGCTGGGCTATACCTTCATTGTCCACTATCGTCTGGTTGACGTTTAATCTGATATTAAGCTCTTTCTGCCGCGGTCCCAGATATGACAGTGTCCGGTTGGCGAGTTTCCAGGCATTTCTTCGGCCTCTGATGTAATTATGATTATCCTCAGTACCGTCAAGTGAAAGCAGAAGGAAAAGCGGTTTTGCCCTATTCCGTTTTTCACATAAATTAACAATTTTTTCCGTAAGAAAACCGTTTGTAGTTATGTGAACAGCTGAAGAATCAAGAATCTTTACACACATATCATAAATGTCATGGATATCATTTCTGATAAAAGGTTCACCGCCTGACAGTCTTGTAAAATCCATGCGCGGCAGCTGATAAAAGATTTTTTCTATTTCCTGAGTATTCAGGTCATCTGCCTGTTTTTTCTTCCAGGAATCGCACATGATGCATTTTGCATTACATCTGAAAGTTGTAATGAATGTAAGCATTGACGGAAGAACTGTCCGGTTCCTGTTTATTGAACTAACTGTCTGCAAATATCTTATAGGGTTCATCAGGAAATCAGCCTCCTGTCGGTATTATTGTCATATCTTTCTGTTTCGCTGCCGTATTCATTGATGTAATAATCTATTAGATTCTGTACCTGATTATTGCCGTTTAGGAGATGAAGCGGAATTGAGCAGTTCATGCTGTCCCTGTCTCTGAGAAAACCGGATACAGTGTTTTCATTAAAACTGTCATGATTCATTTTTCTGCCTCCGCCGGAATTTTCAAGAAAGAAACCGTTAATCTCCTGTTCGAAATTATTCGGTTCAGGAATTGCGATAATTTTTTTGCCGAGATAAAGTGCTTCACCGACCAGCTGGTTTCCTGCTGTAGTAACAAGAATTGAACATTTTGACAAATCTTCGGCAAAAGCTTTTTGAGAAATTTTTTTAAACTCAATGTTTTTATAATCCTCATTGTTTCCGGAACAGTATATTCTGACCTTTTCACCGCAGGTTTCCAGTGACCGGAGTACGGGTTCTGATAAAAACCTTCTCAGGTATACGAGTATGAATCCCTTGTCTTCCGGTACCGCGTTTAATATGTCATTATTCAGAAAAACGCCGACCTGATGAACGTTTTTCCCGGAAACCTTTTTCAATTCTGGAAAATAGAAAGAGGATATGATTGTTGAAAGCTGGTTCATGTGGAAAAGATTCAGGAGAGGACTTATCATTGCCGCCTTGTTTCTAAGCTCGGAAGGAAGACAGCTTAGATTGTAGTATGTAAGGAAATGCTGATGATTTATGCTTATATACGGAGTGTCATATTTTTCCGCAGCTTTAGGCAGAAGGCTTTCAAAGTCTGTGATTACAAGATCAGGATTGTGTTTTTCAAAATCTGCGTAGACATGTTTCAGCGCTCCGGCGGAATTCATGAAAAATTTCATTGATCCCGTGAATGTTTTCAGATAATCAATTTTTTTTTCTCTGTTGTAGTGGAACAGCAGCCCGGGAATTTTTTTAATTTTCACGTCTGTTTTCCTGTATACGGGATGAAGAAGATCGAATGCATGATCAGGTGCATATACATGAATATCGTACTTATGTTTCAGGTTCTCGATAACTGTAAATGCCCTTGATGCATGTCCTCTGCCTTCGCCTGCCATGCTGTAGAATATTTTTTTCATTTTACTCTCCGTTTCAGTGCAATTAAACCTTTTGAGATTAAGAAAAAATAAAGTTAAGGGAGCATAAAATAAAATTTTTATTAATTTTTTTTGTTTAACTGTTTACCGTAATGCCCTGTGTTTTTTTATTAAACGATAAATGATTTAATCCTGAAGCATGTAATTCAAATAATTTATAAAAATTAAATTTTAAACAAATATTATTTTTACAACTGCATGTGAATCTTATCTCCGGACATGCAGAAGTGTTAAACCCTGCCTGTTGAAAATTGTTATTAAAATAATAAGGAGATTAAAATGAAAACAAAAATCAGAAATTTGTTTTTAAAATTGTTTGTTACTGCATTGCCTTTCTGTCTTCTGTTCTTCCTGTTTGTGAATAATTCAGCAACAGCCGGTACAGCATCACGCAATTCGTATGCCGGAAATAAGGCAAAATACGTATTTTTATTTATTGGTGACGGTATGGGGCTGCCTCAGGTATCTGCGGCTGAAATTTATTCAGGTGCAGGTAAAAATTCAAAATACCCTGATGGTTCAAGAGTTCTTTCTTTTACGGATTTTCCGTCACAGGGTCTTACAACCACACATGACGCATCATCTTTCATAACAGATTCGGCATCCGCCGGTACTGCAATTGCCTGCGGATATAAAACACTTAATGGTGTAATATCAATGGATGTTGATAAAAAAATCAAATATGAATCAATATCAAAAAAAGCTAAAAAGAACGGCATGAAAGTCGGTATAATTTCAAGTGTGTCAATTGACCATGCAACACCGGCTACATTCTATTCCAATCAGCCTTCCAGAAAAAATATGTATGAGATAAGTCTTGAACTTGCTGATAGCGGTTTCGACTATTTTGCAGGTGGAAGTGTTGATGATCCGGATGGTAAAAAAAGTAAAATGCAGAATAAACCCGGAAATGTTTTTTCCTATGCCAAAAAAAAGGGTTATAAAATTATTAATTCCAAAAAAGACTTTGTTAAATTGAATAAAAAATCAGGGAAAGTCTGGGTCGTTACAGAGCAGCCTGCGGATGCCGCCTCAATGCTTTATGAAATTGACAGAAAAAATGGTGTGTCCTCTCTTGCTGATTTTACTAAAAAGGGAATTGAAGTTCTGGACAATGAAAACGGATTTTTCATGATGGTCGAAGGCGGCAAAATTGACTGGGCATGTCATGCAAATGACGGAATGAGTGCGATACGTGATACATTTGCTTTCAGTGAAGCCGTACAGCATGCTGTTGATTTCGCTAAAAAACATCCTGCTGAAACGCTTATAGTTGTTACTGGAGATCATGAATGCGGTGGAATGACAATAGGCTTTGCCGGCACTCAGTATGATACATTTTTTAACAAGCTAAATTCGCAGAAAGTTTCTTTTGCAAAATTTGATGAAGATTTCTCAAAAATGAAAGCGAAATCCAATCTGACTTTTGATAGTGTAATGCCGCTTATTACAAAATATTTCGGATTAAAAACCGGAAAAGGCGGAGATATGGATCTTACCGGTTATGAAATGGATCTTCTTAAAACAGCCTTTGCTGAATCGTTAAAAGATGCAAAGTCACGTACAAATGATGAAAACAGTGCAATTATTTACGGAAGTTACGAACCGCTTACTGTTACTATCACGCATATTCTTAACCGGAAAGCCGGAATCGGATGGACAACATATTCCCATACAGGAGTTCCTGTTCCGACTTATGCGTATGGAACCGGTAATGAAATTTTCAACGGTTTCTATGATAATACTGATATATACGGAAAAATGGCTGCGGTCATGAATATTAAATAGGCTTTTCCTGATTTTATATATATTACCCCCTGTATAATTCAGGGGGATTTTTTTTAAAATAATTTTTAATTGGTGTTGAAATGATAACAATTCGTCAGATCAGTAAATATTTCGGATTTAATGATATCAGGAAAACTGATGTCGCATTTGCTTTTATTTGCGCAATAACGGGCATCGTACTTTATCTGCTTCCTACAGGTTTTGAAGGTGCTGTTTCTTCAAAATCGCAAAGCGTGCGTGCACAGATAACCGCAGTTGATAATGAAAGTATTCATCAGATAGGTCTCATAAAAACAGGTGAGCAGGGACTGACTGTAAAAATACTGGATGGAAGATTCAGAGGGGAGGTGTTTGATACGGTCAATCATTTTCTCGGTAAACTGGAACTTGATAAGTTTTATAAAACAGGAGACAGGGTATTTACGGTTTTAACTGTAGAAAATAATATAATTGAAGGAGTAACGGTTGTTGACAGGTACAGGCTTAATTATGAATTTTTTATAATTGTAATTTTTTGCGGTTTCCTTCTTCTATATGCCGGATGGACGGGATTTCAGGCAATTATATCATTTTTTTTTACTACACTTGTTCTATGGAAAATTCTGCTTCCGGGTTACCTGAAGTATTATGATCCGGTTATATTTTCAATGGTTATCGTGACGATTCTTACCGCTGTAATTATTTTTCTTGTGGCCGGTTTTACTAAAAAAGGTTTTGTGGCTTTTGCAGGTTCGATGACAGGTGTTTTTCTTACCTGTTTTCTTGCCCTTTTTTTCGGTAAATTTTTTAATATACCCGGCGAAATTAAACCGTTTTCAGAAACACTGCTTTATATCGGTTTCAGCAAACTTGATCTTTCCATGATTTTTCTTGCGGGGATTTTTATTTCATCTGCAGGAGCTGTAATGGATATTGCCATGGATGTATCAGCTTCAATGGCGGAAATTTCCGAAAAGAACCCCGACATTCATATTATGGATTTAATTCTGTCAGGCTTTACGGTTGGAAGGTCAGTTATAGGGACAATGACAACCACGTTATTGTTTGCCTATTCAGGCAGTTTTTCAACCATGCTGATGGTTTTTATTGCCCAGGGTGTTCCGGTTGATAATATTCTCAATGTACAGTATGTTTCATCAGAGATACTTCATACTGTTGTGGGGAGTTTCGGTCTGGTTACTGTTGCTCCATTGACGGCAATAGCAGGGGGCTTTATTTACGGTAATTACCGGAAACCGGTATTTAAATTCATGAGTAAGAACTAAATACCCGTTCTGCAGGAATGTATTAAAATATATTGCTATGATTTTGCATTTCATAAACATTAATTCAATGATTAAAATTTATGATAATTTAACATATAATTTATATTCAAATCCGCTTTGTATGGTATTGTAACCCGTTAAGAACTGTAAACATCTATTTCCTCAGCTCTAAATGTTCAGTAGTTTCAGGATTTACTATTAATAATTAAGTTAAGGATAAGCTTATGAAACGCAGAATTTTATGTTTTTCGTATCGTAAAGTGATCAGTAAATTTGAAGTTGCAGACCTGCTCTTCAGTAATTTCAATGTTAGCGATGATAAATTTGAATTTTTTGACAGTCATGGTCATCCTGTTTGTAATGATAAAATTTCATATTACTGTTATCCTGAATTGGTAAGTGATTAATTTTTAAGGGCATTTTTAAAACCGGACCCGGCATGTGTTCTAAATTTAAAATTTAATATATTTATTGAAGGATAAAATAATGAAAACAGTATGTTTTGTAAGGCATGGCGCTTCAGAAAAGGTTAAAGACACAAATACCGATTATTCCCGGCATTTGACTGATAAGGGAATTAAGGAAACGAAAAGAATGGCCGGAAGTATTGTTGATGAAACTGATTTGAAATGGGATGCAATTATTTCAAGCGGGGAGTTACGGGCTGTTGAATCAGCTTATATTTATGCGCATAAAATGGGATTTAAGAAAAATGATGTGATTATTGATGAGTATTTATGTCATAATATTAATCCTGATACATTTAAAAAATTATTTTCAGGATTGGATTCTGCATATAACAATATTTTCATTATTGGGGATAATCCTGTTATTTCAAGGTTTGTTAATATTATATTTCCCGATTTTGGACATGAGATTCCTCTGTCAGCTGTTCTGTGTGTTGAATCAGATGCCGATAACTGGAGTGATATATTTAAATGCTCCTGTAATTTGAAATTTTATAAATTTTTAACATCAAGCAAGCTGACAAAACTGGATAAAAAAGTTAAATGGAATATTCTTAATAAATTTGATGAAGAGGTGAATATGCTGCTGGCTGAATCAAGGGAGGGAATCCTTTTTTCCGACATATCGAAAATAAAAAGAGATAAAAAGAGATTCTTCGCCAAATTTATAAATCAGGCTCAGGTTATAACGATAAATGATATCAAAATGATTAGTCAACTGCAGGAAGATCTTGAAACTGAATTTCTTGAAAAAATTGATAAAAAAATTATGAAAGCTAAAAAAAAGGAAGAATTATCAAAGCTTAAATATGAAAAAAAGATAATTAAACTTCAGTCAAAAAAAATTGAATTAGAGAAAAAAAGTACTGCCAAAACTGAAAATACCGACGCTCCGGTATCCGTAAATTCCATAACTAAACCCGATTGACAGTTAAGATTTCATCCTGTAAT
>JAFGJZ010000183.1 GCA_016928815.1 Spirochaetota bacterium | reverse complement strand
CCCGGGAAAAAGAGGACTGCAAATCATGGTTAATCCTGATTCCATCTGTAATATTACGAACGGAAGATTTGTTTCATTGATCTGAAAATTAAAAAAAAATCATAAAGCTGAATTAAATTATTGTAAAATTGGCATTTTAATAAATACTGCAATTGACATTTTTACTTGAAAATATATTAATGATCCGGAATAATTATCATATAACTTGAGAGAATTTATGGAAGAAAAAAGAAGCAGAAATTTTATTGAAGAACGGATTGAAGAGGATATTCGGAACAATAAAAATGACGGAAAAGTAATAACCCGCTTTCCTCCTGAGCCGAACGGGTATCTCCATATCGGTCATGCGAAATCCATCTGCCTGAATTTCGGTCTTGCAGAAACTTATAACGGCCGGTGTCATCTGAGGCTTGATGACACAAATCCTACCAAAGAGGAAACTGAATATGTCGATTCAATTCAGGAGGATATAAAATGGCTGGGATTTGACTGGCAGGATCATATATATTATGCTTCAGACTACTTTGAATATATTTACGAATGTGCTGTTGTTCTGATAAAAAAGGGACTTGCCTATGTAGACAGTCTCTCAGCTGAAGAAATACGCAAATTTCGGGGAACACTGAAGGAAGCAGGCAAAGAAAGCCCGTTCAGGAACAGACCGGTAGAAGAAAATCTTGAACTTTTCGAAAAAATGAAGAATGGAGAATTCAAGGAAGGAGAAGCAGTTCTCCGTGCAAAAATAGATATGTCGTCCGGAAACATCTGCATGAGAGATCCCGTAATATACAGAATCCAGTTCTCACATCACCATAGAACAGGAGATAAATGGTGCATCTATCCTATGTACGATTTTACACACTGCCTGAGTGATTCCACCGAAGGCATTACCCATTCAATATGTACTCTTGAATTTGAAAACAACAGGGCATTATATGACTGGGTACTTGAAAATGTCGGCACGGAACACAGGCCTCAGCAGATTGAATTTGCAAGACTCAACCTGAATTATACAGTAATGAGCAAGCGTATACTTCTCCAGCTTGTAAAGGAAAATCATGTATCTGGGTGGGATGACCCCCGAATGCCGACGATATGCGGAATAAGACGCCGCGGATACACTCCGGAATCAATCAGGGATTTTGCCGTTAAAATAGGAGTAGCTAAAGCAGATAATGTCGTTGACATGGCTTTTCTCGAACACTGCCTCCGAAACGACCTGAATAAAAAAGCCAACCGGGTAATGGCTGTACTTGAGCCGGTAAAGGTTATTATTGATAATTATCCCGACGGTAAAGTCGAATATTTTAAAGCCGTAAACAATCCGGAAGATGAAAATTCAGACAGCCGTGAAATACCATTCTCCAAAGAACTTTATATCGAGCGAAGTGATTTCATGGAAGATGCACCTTCTAAATTTTTCCGTCTTGCTCCGGGCCGTGAAGTCAGATTCAAATTCGCCTATTATCTGACCTGCACATCAATTGAAAAAAATGCATCCGGTGAAATTTCCGTAATTCACTGTACTTATGATCCTGCCACAACCGGAGGCTGGTCAGAAGACGGACGTAAAGTTAAAGGGACAATTCACTGGGTTTCCGCCGCACATGCTCTCAAAGCTGAAATCCGGCTGTATGACAGACTTTTTACAAAAGAAAATCCGGGAAATGTCGAAGAAGGGAAAACATTTCTGGACTATCTTAATCCGGATTCGCTAAAAGTAATTAATAATGCACTGGTTGAACCTTCACTTAAAAATTCAAATCCGGGAGATATATTTCAGTTCGAACGAACAGGTTATTTCTGTGCAGACAACCGTGAATTTTCCGGTAATAATCTGGTATTCAACAGAAGTGTTTCATTAAAAGACTCATGGTCCAAAATCGAAAATAAAAACTGATAAACAGGGACATGGAGCGTTCAAGCATGGCTAACATTTACTGTAACTTAGCAAAGGTAATGTGCCGAAGCCCGAGAGAAGCGCAGCGACAAAGTGGCTATGCCGTGTTGTACGAAGAGTAGGGCAATAGAAAAAATTTGCGAGCGCTGCTTTCAATTGGCACGGATGTCAATTGAAAGTTATGCTTTGTAAAAATTAATACCATCAGGAAATTTTATATTGGGAATCCAAATTTCATTTCCAGCCCAGCCTTTATCTTTGTTACCAGTAATCTTATAAACCGTTAAAACAATTTTATCTTCAAACCTATTACCTAAAATTCTATCATTTGGAGACAGCAAAGTACCTGTTCCTTTACCTATATCTCTATTACGTCGTACAATAAGTATACACTGTTCACCAGGTTTATCAGCTATATATGCATTCACACAATCTATATAAGCTGCACTTGACCAATCATCAGCATCAAGGCACTCAATATTATCTAATATTTTTAAAACATAATTGGGATTGGCTAAATGGTATTCTTTTGTATCATCGAATCTTTTTAATATATCATCAATTTCATCAATGCTTTTATTCGCCGGATTAAAAGGGAAATAATTTGTTCCACCTGTAATCAATGATAATTCTGATTGATCAATCACGTTTAACCTTGTTGGTCTTATTTTTCCATAATAAAGAAGCCGTACATCATCAATATTATATTTAAGCACTTGATTGATAATAGAATTATTACTATCATTTAACTCAGAAAATAATTTGTAAAGTAATGCAGGAATAAAAAGTCTTATTAATTTTGGATTGCGATCATATCCAAATATTCGGCAATGTTGCCAAAATGTATCAGCTTGCGGGGTTCTAGCTCGTCTACAATAATAAACAACATTCAAATTGGGGAAAGTAACTCCCCTGCCTAAGCTATTACCACCGACAATAATATTAATTCCCTTATTGTAATCAGATATTTCATTTCTTGAATTCATTACTAATAGTTTGATTTTATTATTTTCTAACAAATCATTAATAAAGTTATGCGCTTCATCAAAATTTATTAATTCATCGTTGGTTCCTTTCAAATCATTCCAAGCTTCAAGAAGCTTTTCTGACAATTTATTCTCAAGGATTTCTGCTAAAATTCTATTAAGATATGTCCCAATTTTTTCTGCGATTTGTTCATGATCAACTATTCTAATGCTTGGATGTACTAAAAAATTTGATACTTCTTGATTGTCTGTTAAAAATAAATGAGATGAGATGATTAAAAATGAACACAGTGATTTCGTTAAACCATTATCAGGAAACTCATCATCTGATAATAGATCATCCAATTCATCATCCGGAGTAAATTTAATATAATTTGGAATTGGATCTTTAGAGTAGAAAAAATTACCGCCCATATATTTTTTCCCAGGCTGAAAATAATAGACAAATCTCGGCTTCCAGCCGGAATTAATTTTTTGCAGCATAACTGCTTGCGGAGTTGCTGTAACTTGAAGATAAATACTGCTTGATGATTTACCCTATATGCCAGCATAGTTGTCGCCTAGAAAAATAAAAGGAGACAACTATTATGAAGTACAGCAGCCGAATTAAGTCAAGTGT
>JAFGJZ010000182.1 GCA_016928815.1 Spirochaetota bacterium | reverse complement strand
TCTGTTCATCCAATCAGTAACCGAAGGATACCTGACAGCCCGAGTATGATTGACATTTTCCCATGCCCGGCCGTAAAGCGGGATCCCCATGATTACCTTGTCAGGATCAATTTCCTTGATGGTATAATCTACGATATCTTCACACCATGCCAGTTCGGCTACAGGACCGGCATCCGAGGTTGCCCAATGCTGGTCATAGGCCATTACAAGAACCTTATCAGCGATCTTTCCGATAGATGCATAATCAAAGGCATTTTTAACACTGCTTTTTTTCGCCTGAAGCGCAACTGAAAATATTTTTTTGCTGTCAAGATTTGACTTCAGCTTTTTAAGAAACTTCGTATAATTTGAGCCCATTTCTTTAGGAATAGACTCAAAATCAATCTGAACACCGTCATAGTCTTTCGAAAATTTCACGATATCGGAAATAAGTTTTTTCTGGTAACCTGAATCCGGAGTAAAAATCAGATCCATCAATGTACTGTTTCCGAAAAGCGTAACAACAAGATGAACACGCATATTTTTTGCCTGCTTTGGAAGAGCAGGTTTTTTGGACAGACCGTACAGGTTTCCTTTATAATCAACCCTTGCACTGAACAGAAAAAGATCCGTAATGGGTTCATTTCCTGAAAATCTTTTAATTTCATGTTCCATCAGATAGCACCATACCTCCTTCTCCTTTGCCTGGTCGGCTGGAAAAACAGATATGCTCATGATAAATAAAAATAGAAAGAGCACGGCAGCGGTACGGATTTTAAAATTTTTCAAAAACATATGCTTTTCTCCCGTCTGCGATGAATTTCAGAAACGCGGAATTTTGATTTATAATTTAAAAATAGATTATACATTTTGAATTCTTCCCCGTTATAATTTATCGGCAGTATTTACGGATAATTAAAATAAAAGGATGCAGTTACCAGTCGATCGGAAAATAATCTTTAAGGAATTTCCCGCACCAGTGCTTTCCGGTGTTTATGCCGTCAAAAAACGGATCACATACGCGGGCCGCACCGTCTACAATGTCAAGAGGAGGCTGGAAATCATGAAGTTTCTGTTTTAATTCCGAAAGATGAGCCGGGTCTTCATCTGTAACCCACCCCGTATCTACCGCATTCATGTATATGCCGTATTTCGCCAGTTCCGCAGCTGAAGTATGAGTCAGCATATTAAGTGCAGCCTTGGCCATATTTGTATGGGGGTGACGTTCCGATTTTGTAAATCTGTGGAACTTCCCTTCCATTGCGGAAACGTTTACGATATGTTTCCGGCCGGTATTATCCTTTTTCATCAATTCAGATAATCTGTTGCAGAGCACAAACGGAGCAACCGCATTTACAAGCTGAATTTCAAGCATTTCACCGGTTTGAATTTCTCCAAGTTTCAGACGCCAGCTGTTGACCGTACGCAGATCAACCTGCTGAAGATCAGCATCCAGTTTTCCTTTCGGAAAAACTTCATCCGTGCAAAGAGAATGATCATATGAATATGGAATCTGTGATAATTTTGCCGATTCACGTATTCCTATCCCCGGAATTTTCCCTTCCCATGATACGGCAAGACTTCCCGCATTGTCCGGTTTCATGAATGAACCAAGCCTGGAAGAACACTCGGCATGGCTTTTCAGAAGAAAACGGACATCCTCACTGAAATTATTCAATGAAGCCGTTTCATTATCCATCAGATGCTGATAGAATCCCGCCGGACGCCTTACAGTCTGGGCGGCGTTGTTTATCAGAATGTCAAGCCGGTCATAGGTCTGTTCTATGAAACTGCAGAAAATTTCCACACTGGGCGTATGACGGAGATCAAGGCCATATATCTGAAGACGTCCCCTCCATTCATGGAAATCGGTTTCTTTACTGAAACGCATGGCGGAATCCACGGGGAATCGGGTAGTCGCAATTACACGGGCGCCCGCACGGAGCATCATCAGCGCGGTCTGGTATCCGATCTTAAGTCTTGAACCGGTAATAAGGGCTGTCTGACCCGACAGGTCTGCTGCCTGAAAACGTTTCATGTAATTCAGATCACCGCATGTTTTGCACATTGAATCGTAAAAAAAGTGCACCTCATTGTATTCAGCCTTGCAGACATAGCAGTTTGCCGGAGAGGTGAGGATTTTCCTGTTTTTAACGGCTGCTGATTCATCGATTATAAGTTTTTCAGGAGCTGAAAAAACCGGCTGAAGTCTTGCTTTCCGTATTCCGGTTTCAGCACGCACTGCCCTGTTTTTTCCTCTTTCATCATGACGCCGGGCCTGTTTCAGATCCCTTTGACGCTTCCTGTCCTCGTTCCGGTCAGGACGTGAAATAAGACCTGAATGTCTCATCAGCCGGATACGCTGTTCTTCTGACAATTCAAGCAGACATGTACTGTCGGAAGCAAATTTTTCAAGAACCTGCAGGCAGGTTTCAATATCGTTAACAGGAATAAGTTTATCTCTGCTCTTATTTTCCATATTACCCCGTCAGGAAAAAGTTTTTCATAAAAACCGTTTAAACAGTTCAGCCATATTTACTATCCCCGCTGACGAGTACAAGCAATTTAATTATTGCCCCGGGTAAAATTCCACCCGGATGATTTCTGCATTAAATCATATTTTATTTTCCCTGATGAAAAATTTAATTTTTGATGAAGTTACGCTGCTTCGGCCGGTATATATGAAACAGAAACACCACAGCAGCTGAATGCCTGTAATGAAGCCGGGGTCCCATAATTTCCTGATTGAGTGCATTATCATGAAATCATCCTGCTTTTCAAGTCTTAAAATTCCGTATTTAACCGAAACAGCAGCCGTAAAAACCGTAAGTATAATCATGAAAATCTGATATGCGGAAATTTTAGTACCACCCCTGTAGTCAAATCTCAGAAATTCAGAAATAAATCTCCATATGAAAACCGAAAGCGTTGACAGCAGAAAGGCGGCTGCAAGGTTCCCTTCAAGCAGTAAATACAGCGAGAAAGAAGCGCACGTGATGTTGATAAATGATGTAATGACCTGGACGGGAACAACCTTTTTCCCCTCAAGATTTGAAGCATAGGAAATTTTCTTTGTAGCCCCGTAAAATCTGAAATTAAACCTCGAAAATATTTTTTTCATGATTCCTTTGAGAATCTTAACAGGTTTTCCGTAACAGCAGCCGAAGCTGATGCATGCAAGCCTTCCAACCCCCTCACCGAACAGAAAAGCCACAGCCGCTGAAGCAGTAAAATAAATGAAATCTACCCTTTTACCGTATTCTGCCGGCATGAATCTATTCACTGAATATATTATAAACGGAGCGGAAATGAATGAGGCAAAAAGCGCCGCTCCGACAGAAATAATGTTTTTCTTTTTCTCTATCAGAGTTGCAAGCAATTTTGCGGAAACTGCAGCAATTGCAAATAAGGGCAGAAGGACAGCCAGTATCATTAAGGTTCCATAACCCGGCAGCATCATAAGGATGTAAAAAACAGTGACTCCCAGAGAAGCGGCTGTTGCTGTTATCAGCCCGTAATAGGTATAATTTATTCCAACCCATTTCTCATTTCTTTTATATTTCGGCACCGCGGCAATGAACTGATATTTCTCATCAGCCAGGTTAAAATAAGCCCATACAATTGCTGCAATCAATACTGAATAAATTGATAGTATGAAAACAAGATTAGCCGTCATTATTTACTCCTTCGTGCAAATGTTTCTCTTGCGTTTATTTCAGTTTCTACGATATTCTGATTAAATGCCAGGGAATATCTTGATTCTACATTGGTGTTTGAATTATTCCTGATAATTTCAGAAATGAAATTTATTCTATCTTTTTCAAAAAGAACAATTACTGTACTGCTTCCGGGTCTGAATCTGCTTTTTACGCACCCCGTTTCAACATGCATTCCCGGCGTGAGCTTAACCGGATTTTCATAATATTTTTCACAGTAATACTGTTCAATATCACCAATCATGAGAGCCGCCACCTCGATAACAGCGACAACACCCGCCCTGGATCCGTTTTCAACATCTGTATCAATCACGGTAACGGCCCTTCTGTTTTTGGAATACGGAATTACTATTTTTGTCACCGCTGCCGGGTTGCATGAATAGTAACGACCGTCAAGCTCAAAGAAATCGACTACGGTTCCCGAAACCGGACAATGATTATAATGGTACTTATC
The DNA here is from genome assembly GCA_016928815.1 of Spirochaetota bacterium. GTDB lineage: Bacteria > Spirochaetota > UBA4802 > UBA4802 > JAFGJZ01 > JAFGJZ01. The sequence continues at coordinate 3,055 of JAFGJZ010000182.1, read as the reverse complement.
GGGTGTTAATCTGAATATTGCAAAATCACCTGATTTAAAAAGTTCATTCCATTCCGATTTGCCTACAAGTTCCTCAACGTTAAAAAACTTGTTTTTAATAAGCAACAGACTTTTTTCAGACAGCGAACCTGCAATGACTTTTGAATCTGACGGAGAAACTATATCTCCATCCCTGCCGGAAATGGGTCTGTATTTCCAGAATCGTATCTGCCGCTCGAAAATTTTTCTAGGCGTATCAAACCATGACACAGAATGAAAACATTCATCAAGATTGACTCCGTTTCTTTCAAGAAACTTCCTGTTGTTAAGCAGGGAGGAGACAAAGGGCATGTCAAAGTTCATGAAACCTAAAAGATCATTAAAGATTCTGCCGGAAAAAACTTTCAGAAAAAAATTTTCGTTTTCTCTTCTGCCGGAATAAAGAAAATTTATTATGGTATCACCATAAAGTTTTTCATCCATTACTCTTCCGTCATGATTCCGTATAAACTGGTGTTTCATTTTTTTCTCCGTTCGATATATTCCGCCAGGGAAAGAAATTTTAATATGAATTCAACGTCTTCAACTGTCATTATGCCGTTGAGGATCTTATCCCGTCTTTTCATGATCTGTTCTTCAAAATTAACGGAATCAGTATTTTCCGGAATCAATGTTGCAAACTCGGAACTCCGGAAAATTTCAGTACTGTATTTTTTAATTTTCCGCAGCAGTACATCCATTCCTTCAGATAGGTGTTCCGTTTTCAGGTTTTCCCGATAGTACTTTTCAACATCCATGTTGAACCTGTCGGCCGTATAATTGAAATATTTTCTTTTACCGTAATTTTTAACAACAGCCCGGGTAATCTTCGAGACGGAAGAATATTTTTCAGGCATGTCGATGCGTTCCTTCAGGTCATTAATAACCGTCTGAAATCCGTATCCGGCAATAATATCTTCACCGTCTTTTTCTATTGTTTTAACAAGTGCGCGGAGATAATTCTGATGGGATATTTTATAAAATCCCTTGTACCTTGCGCTTTTTTTCAATCCGTTTGCATTTGAAAGAATTCTTTTCTGCATGAAACTGTTGCTGTCGATTTTGAAATTCAGAATGCGTATCCCGACAGCGCTGCTGAAAAAGGAATACCTTCTTTCGCTTTCAGTAAAAGGGTCGGACAAAATATCATAATGTCTTATCTTCATTTCACTTATATATCTGTATGCAAGCATCTGCAGAAGTATCTGAAGATCGGCTGCAAATTTCATGTCGGAAGAAAAATTCCTGAACAGCGAATGAAATCTTGCTTCAAATCCGGTGAAACCGTTTTTCCCGAATTCACGCAGTTTGAAAAGCAGATATAATGACATTTTTCTGTCGAAAATGCCCGCATTGTGTAGATAATTCTTGAATTCAGCATCGCTCCCCGTAATACCGTTCAGCGGACAGTACAGATCACTGCTTATGAACGCAGCAGGATAATCCACAAGCCTGTGGTCACGCAGAAAATCACCGCTCAACCTTGAAGGATTATCCAGAAAGTCATTTATGTCATTTTTATAGCCCGGCGCTGGTTTCTGCCCGAATTTGTTCTTTCTTGTTTTATCTCTCCATCTTTTCCACAGATTACGCAAATGAAAATTATCAAGTTCATGCGGCAGAAAACCAAGACGTTTTTCAGGCCTGAATTCCTTCTGCGGCGTACGGTAAGGCGCAGAGCTGTAATATCCCGGATAAAGCGGCAGGAAATATTCAATAATTTTAATCATCAGATCGCCAAGGGCTTTTTCATGATGCTCATTGATTACACTGCCCTTTCTGATTTCCTTTGACAGAAAATCAGATCCTATGCTCAGATGTATTCCGTTATTTCCGAGGGAAACGTTTGAAAAATCAGGCATCATAATCATGTTGCCATGAAGTATGCCTGAATCCTTCAGCTTTATCAGCGTATTGAGATAGCTTCTGCTCAGTGCCATGTGACAGAGAGACATGTACTCTTTTTTGGATTCACCGTCGGTCCATCCGGACAAACAGGGATTCATGAACAGTTCCCTGTAAAAATTATCAGAAATGCATCTGCTTAAATTTTTCTGCCTGATGGGAACATGCGGTGAAAAATAAACTTCGCACTCCTGCCCTTCGGAATAAAGATCAAATTTCATGTTGCCGTATTTAACGGCCAGGGAAGTAAGAAGAAAACGCAGAAGCGTTTCGGAAGCGATTGAACTGCCGGGCGTTTCATCCCTGTCTCCGCGGCATACATGCAGTGAAAGTGTTTCCGGCGACGTATTATCACTTAAAAACCTGTCAAGCGTAACGGTCAGACTTTTAAAAATGTCAGTCTCATGCAAAAAATTTTCCGAGTAAAATTCGGCAAGTGAAAGTTTGATAAAATAGCTAACCGGAACCCTCATCATGAGTTTGTCTTTTTTACGGAAAAAATAGTCGTTATAGTCCGAACGTTCCGGCGCGTCAGGAATTTCGGGATTTTTACTCATATCCCTTCTGCTCATATTTCTGCAGTATGGAGATAATTTACCGGGATCGAAATATACCCAGCTGTTTTCCCATACTTCATCTTTGTTCTCATTAAGATAGATGTTAAGATTTTCAAGCACCTTTACCGGAATCTCTTTCCGCTCTATCCTGAGAAGAAGATTTTTATAAAAGCCGGAATTAAGTATTCTCACAGGGAGATCCACATCATCACGGCTTCCCCTTACACAGGTCTGCAGTTCAGTTTCCGTTCCGCAGGTTGAGTCAGCAGGTGAAAAAAGAGATACTTTGCCGAATGAATTTATGTATTCAACAGCTTCGTCTATCAGATAATCCGGCTTAAGTTTTTCGGAATCCTGCATATTAAGAATTATGCTGTCCGCTGATAAATTACTCATAAAAACACTTCATGTTCATATCCGAATTTTTAAAATATTTTAATGAATTAAAAGTAAAAATTTTCTGTTCATATTTAATAAATTTTAAATCAATTTTATGTAAATTACTGATAAGTAATTTACAATTGCTTCAGAAATGAAAATAGCCGGCCTATTGTACCGGTTATTTTCATAAAATT
>JAFGJZ010000014.1 GCA_016928815.1 Spirochaetota bacterium | reverse complement strand
TTTAAAATTACTGGCTTCAAAAGGTTCTCCATGAAATTACGGTTTCTGTATTGGAGTAAAATATGCCTGTATTTGTCCAGATAAATTTTTAAAACAGCGTAAATTATACGAATTATGTTACAATTAATATTATTAAAAATAAATTTTCATTATTGACTTTTTTTGAGGTTTTTAATGTTATAGCAGTAATGTGGAAATCTATTTTAACAGTTCAAATCCGGAATTAAATCTGTATTTCTATTCCGCTGATTGATATGGATAATAAGAATAGAGGACTGTAAAATACTCCATAATTTCTTTAATTAAACAGGATATTGATGAAAAAAATAATACTATTCAGTCTGGTTTCACTCTTATGTATTTCCGGAGCTGCCGTTTCGTCCGAGTATAAATTTCAGTTTACAACAGTCAGTGATATCGTGAAAAAAGTTAAATCTGTTTTCGGTGAGGTTGATTCATACAGCGCGAAATTTACCATTACCGTTGAAAATCAGGGTAAAAAAACGGTTCAGTCGGGAATTGTCAAATCGAAGAATCCGAATCTTCTGCTCGCCGAATTTTCGAGTCCAAGCGGTCAGAAAATAGTGGCAAACGGAAAAATGATGTGGATTTACATCCCTTCAATGAATGTTGTTGCGGAACAGGACTTAAAAGATGATAAGGGAACTGTTTTTGCTTCAGGAACGAAAAGCGGTCTTAACAGGCTTTTTTCAAAATATCATTATAAATTCGCATCAAAAACCCAGCCTGAGGAAATGAAAGACGGTAAAAAATACTACACTCTTCAGCTTGATCAGAAAGAAAGCCGAAGCGGTTACCGCTCAATGAAACTGTGGATAAATGAGCAGTTTCTGATTACGAGGGCGGAAGGTCTTACATCAACAAATAAAAAAGTAATTATTGAATTCTCTAATATTGATCTATCACAGAACTTTCAGAAAGGAATGTTCAAGTTTGATATTCCTTCAAACGCGAGAGTTATAAAAAACCCTATGTTGGCAGAGGAGTAAAAAATTGGAAAGTATAGGCGACAGATTAAAAGCAATCCGTGAATCTAAAAAAATGACCATTAAAGAGGTTGCAAAAGAAACAAATATAGCCCATAATTATATTGAAGCTCTTGAAAATGAGGAATTTGAACGCTTTCCGGGAGAAACCTATGTTGTTGGCTTCATCCGCAGTTATTCCGAATATCTGAAAATTGATCCTGAAGAAATCGTTCAGGCATATAAAGGATATAAAATCGGGGAGAGTATTACTCCGCTTGAGGAACTTACAAGACCGACACGGTCTTCTTTCGATTTCAGCAGAGTCTTCGGGAAAAGCAGACCTGTTCTCCTGGCTGCAGCCGGAATTGCTGCTGCCGGACTTGTAATCTGGGGAATAACAACCATTTTCTCAGGACGCAATATTGATGTTAACGGTGATAATTCAATTGAAAACATCAAATCCGACTATAATAACGAGAATAAAAAGGAATTTTCAAAAATAATTAATGCCAAGATGAACGGTGACAAGGCAAATGAACTCCTCTATGTTGACGAAGCTCTCCAGTTTCTGTCAGATACAAAAGAATGTCTTTTTGTTCTAAGAACTTTGAATGACACAAGTGCAGTTATTGAAGTTCTTCCCGGAAATGAAAAGATTTCTCTTGCGGAGAATGTTACATCTGTTGTGGTTTTCCCGGGATCAAAGCGCGAGATAAAAATTACTCTTACTGCAAAAACCGAAAACCGGGCCAGATTTCAGGTTGAATTGGGAGCTTCTTCAGAAACTGCGGGTGTTGTTGAAGATAAACAGGAAACACAGAATTCAACTCAGGTAGTTGCGCAGAACAAGGAAAATCTTAAAATTGTATTTGAAGCTGAATTTGTCGCAAAAACATATATCGAGATATATCTAGACGGGCAGCAGAAGGAAAGAGGAATTATTCAGGCAGGTACTTTTGAGAAATGGGAAGCAAATGAATTTATACAGATGAAAATCGGTAATGCCGGCGGGGTAAATGCAAAAATAAACGGTAAAGAATATAAATTCGGTTTACAGGGACAGATTGCGAATAAGGTCATTTCATGGAAAAAAGATCCGGCTAATCCGAATATTTATAATATTGTTGTTAAAGACTGGTAAAAATAAGTGTATTCTCCTTCAGGGATTTCTTTTTATCTGATTTCTCTTGGATGTTCCAAGAATCAGACTGAATCAGAAAGAATCAACAGTATTCTGTCTTCATCAGGCATGCAGTATGCTGAAAAGCCTACTGATGCCGATATCATTATAATAAATACCTGCGGTTTTATTGAGGATGCAAAAAAAGAATCGATTGAAGTGGTATTCGACAGTCTTGATTATAAGAAAGAAAGCACGACTGAATTCGGTAAAAAAATCGTTGTGGTCGGCTGTTTCAGTCAGAGATACTATGAAGAGCTTAAAAAAGAGATTCCCGAAGCCGATTTTATTTACGGAATCATAGATGATAACTTCCAGAATGAATTATTTGACAGGTTTAATATTGAGAAAACCGATGTAAAATGTTCTACAGAAAGGAAACCGCTTGTTTCCGGCTCTGCATATGAATATATTAAAATATCCGACGGCTGTTCAAACAACTGCTCCTATTGTGCAATTCCGCTGATCCGGGGTCCTGTTGTAAGTTTTTCTCCTGAAAGAATACTGAAAGATGCATCGGAGGCTCTTGAGCGCGGAGCTGTTGAACTGAACATAATTGCGCAGGATATTGCTGTCTACAGTTACGGCAAACTGAAACTGCCGGGGCTGCTTAGAAAAATATCGGAGCTTGACGGCGATTTTAAAATCAGGCTTCTATACTGCCACCCGGACAATATTACAGATGAAATTATTTCCGAGATTGCACAGAACGGCAAGATTGTACCATATATCGATGTCCCGTTTCAGCATGTAAGTGAAAATATTTTAAAATCAATGAACAGGCGCGGAAATTTCGGCAAATATTCAGATCTTGCCGCAAAACTGCGTGAAAAAATTCCCGGCCTGGTTATCCGGTCCACTTTTATGGTAGGATATCCGGGAGAAACTGAAGAAAATTTTGAAGAGCTTCTTGCTTTTCTTCAGCAGGTAAAACTTGATAAGGTCGGATGTTTCATATATTCGCCTGAAGAGGGTACAGCGTCCTACGAACTTGAAAATGTAGAGCAGAAAGTAAAAAAAACCAGATACAGGAAGCTCATGAAGCTGCAGCAGAAAATTTCCACTGAAAAACTCCATTCCATGATAGGTCAGAAGGTGGAAGTTATTGTTGAAGAAAAAGTCGATGAGGCAAACTATATCGGACGTTCCGTATACGATGCGCCTGAAGTGGACGGGGTTTTTTATCTTACCGGCCGGAATATTACTTTAAACACGATCGTAACAGCACAGATTACTGATTCAGTTGAATATGATTTAATAGGTGAAATATGAACATTCCAAATTTATTGTCTCTATCAAGAATTTTTCTGCTGCCGCTTTTCCTATATCTTCTTTTTCATCCGAATCCATGGATGAAATTCGCGGCGCTTGTCGTATTCGGTCTGGCTTCACTTACTGATCTGCTGGACGGATGGAGTGCGCGCAAACTGAATCTTGAGTCTGAACTTGGAAAGTTTCTCGATCCTTTTGCGGATAAAGTTCTGGTTATTGCAACTCTGATAAGTTTTCTTCTTCTTGATCCTCTGATTCCGTTATGGATGATTATAATCATTATCAGCCGTGATGTCCTCATTACAGCTCTTCGCTATGTTGCGGTAAAAAAAGGACGTTCAATCAGAACCTCCCGTTTCGGAAAATGGAAAACAGCATTTCAGATGGTTTCCATTGTAATTATCATAATGGTCTTTATCGTCAGGAGTACAGGCCTGGATCTGTCCCATCAATTTAATACAGACTCCTATGTTAAACTCAATGTCGTTTATGATCTGCTGATGTCTGATCATAAATATAAGTATATCATTGTTACTCCGTATATTCTCATGCTGATAGTCACCATCATGACAGCCTGGTCGGGATTAAGATATCTTTTTACCAATTATAAGGTTATTTTCCCGTTAAAAGGGGAAAAGGAAAACAATGATTAATCGGTGGATTATATTTCTTGCAACCGGCTTTTACAGCGGCCTTTGCCCCAAAGCGCCCGGGACTGCGGGTTCTTTCGCAGCAATGGTGATTTACTGCATAATGGGAGCTGTTTTTAAAGAAAAAACGGGAGTGATTATTGCATGTGTTTTTGCAATAGGATTATTGCCGGCAATTATAATTTCCGATTCTGCAGAAAAAATATTTAATGAAAAGGATCCCCAGAAAGTTGTTATTGACGAGTTTTTCGGACTATGGATTACTTTTGTTTTTGTTCCTTTTTCATTCAAAGTCGCTCTAATCGGATTTGTGCTTTTCAGGATTTTTGATATCTGCAAGCCGTTTCCTATTAATTATCTTCAGAGAATTAAAGGCGGGTTGGGAATAATGATTGATGATCTGCTGGCCGGTCTGTATGTCCGCATCATATTTGCCCTGCTGCTGTATTTTCAGGGAAATATCCCGTTTAAAATAATTTAAGTATGAGAAACTATCTTTTTAATACAGAAAAAATCAAGTATGTACTTTCAGAAAAATCCGGCTCGCACTGTATTTTCTGTTCAATCAGAGACGGTGAAGAGGATGTTAAGAATCTCAATCTGTTTCAGACTGATCTCTCACTGATTACCCTGAATTTATATCCGCTGAATCCCGGACATCTGATGATTTTACCTTTAAGGCATATTACATGTTATGAGGAACTTTCAGATGCCGAAGCTGCCGATATTTTCAAATGTACGAGGCTGTCCATCAGGATTCTGAATTCGGAATTTCAACCTCACGGTTATAACATAGGTTATAATCTCGGAGAGGGGAGCGGTGCAAGTATAGGTCATATCCATCAGCATATTGTTCCCAGATACCGGAATGAGGCCGGATTTCTGGAAGTTCTCGGGGGAACGAAGATATCCCTTGTTGATCCCGTCGATGCATTTGAAAGAATTGCCGGAAAATTCAAAGAAGCTGCTGAGAGATGATGTTTCCACGTTTCTTTTTTTTCAGAAAGTTCTGAAGATAATACCTGCTTTCCCGTAGTAATTCAGAAGGTTGTCATCTGAAGGTGAAGTTCCTGAACCTGCCAAATCTGTGATGAAATATTCGCCGTAGGCACCGATAAAAAAATCAACAGCTGAGGATGTTTTCATTCGTATTTCAAGGCCTGAAAAAGCCGAGAATTGATTGGAATTTATGGAATAAAGATAATCATATGTAACTGTTCCCGTTGAAAGAGTGTCTGTCTGGTCAGCATTCAATATGTTTACATAAGCCCCGCCTATTGGAATTACAAAAGAAAAATTCTGTACGGCAAACATCAGATTGAATGAGACAGGAACTTTCAAGGCATCAAGTTTCAGTTCAGATGATCTGCCGAAATCAGGTATGTCGTATTTAATAAGATAATGAGTATAGCCGATGCCTGTATGAAAAGCAAAAAAGCCTGTAAATGTCTTTTCAAAAAATATACCGCCCCCGTAGGAATAACCCTGAGACCAGTCAGCTTTATCATCACCGGATGTATGCCGCACATCCGTCATGCCGCCGGTACCTTGAATTCCGAAAGATATCATTGGATTTCCGGCTGCAGATATGCAGGCTGAGGCTGCCATTATTGCAAATGCTGTTAATAGTTTTTTCACGTCATTCCGCCGATTTTTCAGTTATACATGTCCCGCTGAAATATGAACCTTTTTCAACAGTAAGATCCGGAGTTATCAGATCTCCGCGTGTTATGCTTTTTTTCGTGAGTTCAATTATTTTGCCGGCTTTTATTTTCCCGTTAAACTCACCGTTATTTGTAAATACTGAAGTTGTTACATCTGCACTGACTTTTGCTTCCTGGCCGATAATCAGATGTCCGTCAGTTTCAATTTTTCCTTCGAAAAAACCTTTTATCTTGAGAGAATTTTTAAATACAATTCTTCCCTTGAATTCAATGTCGTCGGCAATTACAGTGCCGATTTTATTTTCATCTTCTACTATTTCCTTTATTTCAGCCATTATTCTCTGCCTTTTTTAAAATAATTCTTGATATGAATA
>JAFGJZ010000181.1 GCA_016928815.1 Spirochaetota bacterium | reverse complement strand
TTCCGGGAAAATTCCGTTTTGATAATTATTCAGAGGCTCTCAGTTTACTGCCTTTTATTAAATTTTATTTAAACACTTTTATTATGATAGCAGTCAGAGTAGCAGCCGCGATGTTTTTCAGCTCGATTGCTGCTTATGCGTATGGAAGAATGGAATTTCCCGGAAAAAACTTTTTATTTTTTATGGTAATTATGCAGCTTATGGTACCGCCTCAGATTTTTATCATTCCGCAATATCTTATTGCTGCAAAACTGGGATGGCTTAATTCCATTAAAGCATTAATTTTGCCGGGAATAGTTTCAGCCTTCGGTGTCTTTTTGCTTCGTCAGTTTTTTATGTCCTTACCATCCGATATAGAGGAGGCGGCTATAATAGACGGATGCAACCCATGGCAGATTTACCTGCACATTATGCTTCCTCTTGCTAAATCCGGCATGATAGCGCTTGGAATTTTTACTTCAATATTCGCTTGGAAGGATCTTATGTGGCCGTTGATAGTAAATATGTCTATTGAAAAAATGACATTATCTGCGGGTCTTGCTTCACTTCAGGGGCAGTTTTTAACGAATTATCCGGTTCTGATGGCAGGTGCAGTTATTGCTATATGGCCTATGATTTTGATTTTTCTTGTTTTCCAGAAGCAGTTTATAGAGGGAATTGCGATGTCCGGAATTAAAGGATAAATCAGACTGTTGCGATGAATTAAAGTGATCCTGATCAGAAGAATTAAATCATTTTCAGATAAGTCTTAATACAAAATATATAATTAAACCAGAGACAATAATGAATAAATATATAAATTTTGAAGAAAAACATGGAATTTTCCACTTAAAAACAGAAAATACAAGTTATGCATTAAAAATTCATGATTCAGGTCATCTGCAGCATTTATATTATGGGGCATTGATAAAAGTAATAAACGATTCCATAATTCCGTTTAATCAGGAATTTAACCAGTCGGTTAAGCATCATGATACGAAACTGAATTTTTCGCTGGAAGAATTAACTCTGGAATATCCTGGATACGGATTTTCTGATTTCAGAGAATCCGCGTATGAGCTGGAATTAAAAAACGGAATTTCACAAATGGAATTCACTTACAGCCGGCATGAAATTTATTCCGGGAAAAAATCACTGGAGGGACTTCCTGCAGTTTATTATGAATCGGGCGATAATACTGAAAGTCTGGAAATAACATGTACCAGCAATAACGGTGTTGAATTGATTTTAAAATATACCGCATTTTATGATTTTGATATTATTACCAGATCGGTTCTTGTCCGGAATAATTCCGTTAATCCGGTTAATTTGACCAAGCTGGCCTCGTGTTCAATTGATTTTTATAATTCTGATTATTCATTTCTTTCACTGACAGGTAAATGGGGCAGGGAAAAACATGTGAAAAGGCAGGATCTGACAGCCGGAAAATACTCAATTGAAAGCAGACGCGGAATCAGCGGGCATCATCATAACCCTTTTCTTGCAGTTTTTGAAAAAAACTGCAGTGAAGATTCCGGTAATGTTTTCGGATTCAATCTGGTATACAGCGGAAATTTCCTGTCATCATTGGAAGTATCCCAGACTGAAATGCTTAGGGTTCAATTAGGAATTAATCCTTTTAAGTTCCGGTGGAAATTAAATCCCGGGGAAACTTTTCAGAGTCCTGAGGCTGTGCTGACTTTCAGTACGCTGGGTTTTAACGGAATTTCGCAGAATTTTCATAAAGTCTTCCGTAAAAGGCTTTGCCGGGGAAAATTCAGGGATGCGGAAAGACCTGTTATATATAATAACTGGGAAGCTACATATTTTGATTTTGATGATGCAAAGCTTGAAAATCTGGCTGAAAAAGCCGCTGAACTGGGAGTTGAAATTTTTGTTCTTGATGACGGATGGTTCGGTAAACGGAATGATGACCGATCTTCTCTTGGTGACTGGTTTGTAAATACTGGCAAGCTTCAAAAAGGTCTCTCCGGTTTTGCCGAAAAATTAAGCATAAGAAATATGAAACTGGGTTTATGGTTTGAACCTGAAATGATTTCTGAAAAAAGTGATTTATTTTCCGCTCATCCGGACTGGATTTTTCAGGTACCCGGTACAAAGCCTTGTGAAGGAAGATACCAGTTTGTACTGGATTTTTCCAGGAAAGAGGTTACTGATTATGTCTATGAAAGAGTTTCTGATATTTTGCGGAACAATCCCATATCATATATTAAATGGGATATGAACAGGGCATTAACAGACGTTTTTTCCCGGGAGTTGGGATCTGAAAATCAGGGCGAATTATTTCACCGGTATGTTCTGGGATTGTATTCTGTATTAGAAAAATTAAATTGTGATTTCCCTGATATACTTTTTGAATCCTGTTCATCAGGAGGAGGGCGGCTGGATCCCGGGATGCTATATTATATGCCGCAGACATGGACGTCTGATAACACAGATGCCGGAGAAAGAATGCTAATTCAATATGGAACCAGTTATGCATATCCTCAATCATCTTTTACGTCACATGTATCTGAAAGTCCAAATCATCAGATTAATAGAATCACAAAAATCAGTGACCGGATAAATACTGCATTTCTTTCAAATTTCGGTCTGGAACTGAACCTGATGAAACTATCAGAAGCAGAAAGCATGGATTTAAAGAAAACAATAATCAAATACAAAAAAAGCAGAAAGACAGTACAATATGGTGATTTCTATAGAATTCTGAATCCTTTTGAGTCAAACTATTCATCATGGCTGATAATTAATAATGTCAAAGATGAATTTATTGTTTTTACAGCACAGCTTAAAACTGAATCAGATTATAGAAAAATACGTCTAAAATTAAAAGGTCTGGATTCTGGTAGAAAGTATATGGAATTGAATTCCGGAAAAATCTACCATGCAGACATGCTGCAAAATGCCGGTTTGCCTGTTGATTTTGATAAGGGTGATTTCAGTTCAAAACTTTTCTTCTTCGAAGCAGTAGATTAGATTCCACTTTTCTGACTTCCCTGCGGAATGTATTTAAAATATTTATTGACTTGACCGTGCAAAATATAGTCTACTTATATTCCCTTCTGCTGATTTTACCGCAGCTTTCGGTGAAATAAAATTATCATTTGAAACAGAGAAGGGATTCTAGTGAGGTTTTAGATGAAAATTGCAAAATCAGGTATAAAAAATCATACTTTATACACGGAATTCTTTCCATCAAATTTATCAGAATCAAGGAAATCCAAAATCAATGTCCAAAAAAGAATGGCATATCTGTCAGATTCATTCATGTCAAGAGGTTCATCCTCCATATTCATTTCACTTCTGATTCTGTTTTTAGCGGGTTTTTTCCTCCTGGCCGGGTTCAGAGTCGTTACTGAAATGGCAAATCCTGAAATTAATGGAAGTTTTGATAAGGCAGTCTGGACAACGTGGCTTGAGCTTACTGACCCTGGAAATATGAACCAGGACAACGGTTCCGTCTGGTTTATACGAATATTTACGGTTTTAAGCGGTCTTTTCGGCATTGTTTTCTTTTCCGCCGTTATAGCTTTCATTACTACCCAGCTTGATAAAAAATTCACGGATCTTAAAAAGGGAAGAAGCCATGTTCTTGAAAAAGGCCACATTTTAATCCTTGGCTGGAATCAGAATATAATTGAAATTCTGAAGGAACTTATAATAGCAAATGAATCTGAAAGAAAAGGGTATGTTGTGATACTTTCAGATCTGCCCAAAGAGGAAATGGATGATTTCCTGAATGAACAGATCAGCGACAGAAAAAACACCAGGATTATCACAAGGACCGGTGAAATAAGCTCGATTCATGCTCTTGAACGTGTCGCGGTATCATTTGCGAAGTCGATAATAATTCTGCCGGGATGTTCATCTAACAGCGCTGATGAAGAACGTCTTGAATCCGATGCGCGTACCTTGAAAACCGTTTTGGCTGTACATACATCATGCGATAATCCGGAAGATATGCCTGATATTGTCGTCGAGGTTTTTGAGGAATCAAATAAATCGGTCATTCTTGAACTCGCACGTGATAAAATTACCATTGTTAAACCCGAGGAAATGATTGCAAAAATCACAGTACAGACATCACGTACAACCGGTCTGGCATCGGTTTATTCCGGTCTTTTCGGTTTTGAGGGGTGTGAGTTCTATTTTACACGGCAAAAATGGAACGGTATCAGTTTCGGTGACGCGGTTTTCCATTTTTCAGACGGTGTACTGATAGGAATCAGAAACTCTAACGGTGAAATCATACTGAACCCTGAACCTGAAACTTTGCTGAAAGATTCCCAGGATCTTATCATTCTTGCAGAGGATGATTCGACAATTAATTATCACAGCAGGGCATTATATTCTCCGGCAGATATCCCTTACAGTTTTTCGCATAAAAAAGCATTTCCTGAAAAGATTCTGATTATCGGATGGAATACAAAAGGTCTTACTCTTATAAATGAATTTATGGATTACATTAAGAATAAGTCGGAAATATTAATTGCAGTAGAGAAAACGACTGAAATTCCTGCAAAACAGATAAAAGCAATACAGAAAAATAATTCCGGAATAAAATTTACCATTAAAATAATTAATCCATATAATCTGAATGATCTTAAATCCATCAAACCTGAATTGTTCAACAGTATCATCATTCTTAATACTGTGCATGATAACCAGGAAATTGCAGATGCAAAAAATATCAATATTCTACTGCTGATACGAAGCCTTATAAGGGAAAATATTAAGTCTGAAAAGGTACAGATTATCAGTGAAGTGATGAATGCTGATAACCTCAAACTGATTAATCAGACAGGGGTAAATGATTCGATAATTTCAACAAAAATGATTTCTAAAATTATGGCTCAGATTGCTGAGGAACCGGATGTGCTTACCATTTATAATGAACTGTTTACTGAAGCCGGATCTGAGATTTATCTTAAACCGCTGTCCTATTATACGGAAAACAGCGGGATTACATGTACTTTCGCCGACATCATTAAACTTGCGCAGAAGAGAAAAGAAATCTGCATAGGTATTCGTGATATATCGCTGAAACAAAGCGTTGATGATAATTTCGGAATAATTCTTAATCCCGGTAAAGATACGGTACTGGATCTTAAAAGCGATGACTGTCTTATTGTTCTGGCCGAGGATGAATACTGATAAATTGTTATAATCTCAAATACTCCGGTCGTAAGTCATATAATGCCGCAGGCACTAATTTTTCCGTTGTGATTTTTTTATTTCCTCATATCTGAAGCAGTCAATAGTATGGTCGTTGATGATGCCGACAGCCTGAAGGTAGGAGTAGATGATTGTTGATCCGACGAACTTGAATCCAAGTTTTTTCAGATCATTGCTTATTCTGTCTGAAAGTTCCGTTTTTACCGGAAGTTCTTTTATGGTTTTCCAGCAATTGGTAATCTGTTTTCCCTCGGTGTATTTCCAGATGAAATTTGCAAAGGATTGATACTTTGCAGCTGTTTCAATAAACAGAGCGGCATTTCTAACGGCAGAATTTATTTTTAGTTTATTCCTGATAATTCCCGGATTGTTCATGAGACTTTCAATTTTAGCTGCATCATATGAAGCAATTTTTCCGGCGTCGAAGTTGTCAAATGCTTTCCGGTAATTATCCCGTTTAACAAGTATTGTCCTCCATGAAAGCCCGGCCTGCGCGCCTTCAAGAATGAGAAACTCGAACAGGGTCCTGTCGTCGTGAACCGGGACACCCCATTCAAGATCATGGTAATCCCGGTAAATGTCATCATCCGGAGGTACCCAGCCGCATCTGATGACATTTTCACTCATTTCAGATTTTTACCTGTATTTAGATCACGGGTTGAATAGTAATTTTTCATTACACGCAGAGGTTCTGTATAAATCTGTCTGGCATTCCAGAAAAGATAACCTGTTATTTCTGCATCATGACATGCCTGAATCTGTTCAGTAAGGTATTTAGTGTATCCCATACTTTTCGGGATTTTAATTTCAAAAGCCTGAATCCAGCTGACAATTTTTGCATTCTTTGTTCTTTCTCTGGCCCGTTTGCTTGTTATGTGAACGGCGTAATACGGATCATTGTAATATTTAGGACTCCATGTATAGTGTGAAGGATATGCCATTGGACAGATTACATCTGTAACTTCATCGAGTACTTCCATCTTCTGACCGATCAGATCCCTGTCGTTAAGAGGAATTCTTCCGAATATGTCGGCTGCTATTTTTACGTCATATTTTTCAAGATGTTTCCTGGCGCCGTTCAGAAAACTCCGGATAAATGTATATTTTTCCTCAAGAGTCATTTTTTTAAGTGCAGATGAGTCTTCAAAACGTATGTAATCGAATTGAATTTCCTTAAATCCTGCCTTTGCGGAATTTTCTGCAAGCGTGTACAGGAAATTTATTTTGGATTCGGGAACGGGGAATGTCCGCAATCCCTGGTCAAAACATACGATTCTTGCAATCGGATGAATTCCGTTGGAAATCATTTCAGAAACATGTTCTGCCGGAATATTGCATTCACCGTTTTTAGACGGCTGTACATCCACTACAAATGTATTTATATGAGCACCTTTTGCATCAGAAAGAAATTTTTTGAATCTTACAGGATCCTTGGCTGACCAGTAAGCAAGATATAGTCCCCGGTAGAATTGAGGATATGAATATGTCACAGCCGGTTCGGATTCTGTAATTACGGCCGCTTTTATCGGTTCAGTTAATGTATCTGCAATTACCTTCTGTTCCAGGATACCCGAGTTGGTTAGAAATAGAACTCCTGCTGTCAGCATAAGTATACCTGCTAATATTATAGCTGTTTTTTTCATTTGAATCTCCGTTTTTATGATTAAAAAGAACTGTATTATGATAATCGGTGACAACTTATTTTTTTTAAAGTTATTTAATAGTCGGTAACGGATGTTTTTCTGCAACAATAATTTATTTAATCGCATATAATTTTAAAAATTGAAGTCTATACTCATTTATGATCTTATTTTCTTTGTATCAGTATTGCAGTGACTATGACTGGTAAGTTTTCTTATTAATGAATAAAATTTCATTTATTTCTGAATTTTTACTTCAAGCTTGTTGACAATACCATGATGTTCTATTAATTTGATTGGGTATACTTCCGTTAAAATTCCAATAAATATGTTTTTTGAGGTTACAAATGAGTCTTCTTGCAATTATTGAAAATCAGATGAAAGATTCCTTAAAAAACGGAGATCAGCTGTTATCTTCGACATTACGGATGCTGAAATCAGACATCATGTATGAAAAGGCAAAAACGGGGAAGGAACCTTCTGAGGAAACGGTTCTTGAAATCATAACCCGTGCAGCCAAACGGCGAAAGGAATCTATTGCTGAATTCGAAAAAGCTTCCCGCCATGACCTGGCTGAAAGGGAAAAGGCAGAACTTGAAATTATTGAAAAGTTTCTGCCGGAGCAGATGAGCGGAGATGAGATTGCCGCTTATGTTGACAAATATATAGCCGGACTTGGAGAATTTAATAAGGCGGCATTCGGAAAAGTAATGGGTCCTTTGATGAAGGATCTAAAAGGGAAAGCTGACGGTGCGCTTGTTAAGCAAATATTAACTGAAAAACTTGAAAGTAAATAGCGGTAATAATTGTCAATATCCCGGGATAAAATTAATGAAATTCGCGACAGGGCGAGCATAGAGGAAGTAATTGCGCGGTACGTTCCTTCCTTGAAAAAAAGAGGAAATAATTTTATCGGTTTATGTCCTTTTCACCGGGAGAAAACACCTTCATTTACAGTATCTCCGGATAAACAGATTTATCATTGCTTCGGCTGCCATGAAGGCGGCAACGTTTTTACTTTTATTTCTAAAATTGAAAAAGTTGATTTCCCGGAAAGTGTGAAAATCGTCGGTAAATTAATAGGAATTGAAATTGATGATAAAAAAAGCACTCCCGAATCGACAAAAGCCGGAATGCTTGTAAAAATAAATGATTATGCTGCGAAGGTTTTTACAAAATTTCTGCATTCGGACGGCGGAAAAAATGCTCTGGAATATTTGAGGGAAAGGGGTGTTAATTCAGAAAGTATTGAAAAATTCCGTCTTGGTTACTGCCCTGATGAATGGGATTTTATTAAAAATAAATTAATTAAGCACCAAATTAATCTTGATTTTGCAGTAGAAACCGGTTTATTGACTAAAAAAGAAGAAAATAATCACTATTATGACAGATTCCGCAGCAGAGTAATTTTTCCGATTTTTGACCGTTACGGCAATATAGTTGCTTTCGGGGGGAGAATAACCGGCGAAGGAGAACCCAAATACCTGAATTCTCCTGAATCTGATATTTTTAAAAAACGAAGTATTTTGTATGGTTTTAACTTTGCCAGAGATTATATCCGTGAATGCAGCCGTGTTATAGTCGTGGAAGGTTATCTCGATGTAATCGGATGCCATCAGGCAGGAATTATGAATACGGTTGCACCGCTTGGAACGGCATTAACCGAAGAACATGTGGTAATGCTGTCTCATTATGCATCGGAAATAATTTTTCTTTTCGACTCTGACGGGGCCGGTTTGAAAGCATCATTAAGATCTTTGACATTTTCAGAAAACGTTAATGCTGTAATAAAAGTCGCCATGCTTCCGTCAGGCGATCCTTTTGATTTTGTAAAATCAGAGGGACCTCGAAAGCTTATGGCGCTTATAGACAATGCCGTTTATCCGGCTGATTTCAAAATAGAGATGATATTCCGCAGGATGACTTCCGCATCTGACGGTGAAAAGCTGAAAAACCTTTTTATGATTATTGATGAAATTGATTCGGAAGTCGAAAAACAGCAGTATTTGAAGAAAATTTCAAGTAAAATGGAAATTGATTATAATGCTCTATTGAGGGATTATTCAGGAAGGAAAACTTCAACCGGAAGAAAAAATTCGGCTAAAATAGCAAATAAAAGATATAATTTTACCGATAAAAGTTATATAGAACTGATAATTCTGCTGGTTAATTACCCTGAAATTATTCAGAAGGCGGTTATTGATTTTTCTGAAAATGAAATTACTGACGGTCTGATCAGAGGTATTTATAAAAAAACAGTAAATTTTATCTCCGGCAGGGATAATTTTGAAATTTCTGAAATGTTTGATATATTTGATTCCGTTGAAGAAATTGAATTTATAAATAAATACATAACAACAGATTATAATATAGAAGATCCTGATTCAGTATATACTGAAATCTATATCAATAATAAATTATATTCAATAGAAAATAAAATTGAATATTACTGTAAAAAAATGCTGGGAAATGAATCTTCTGCTTCGGATTATCTGACGGAAATAGAGATTCTCAGAAGGGAAAAGGAAAAGCTTCAGAATTATGTTTATAATGTAAAAATTAATTCTAAGGACAAAATTTTTTCGAATTTAAATTTTTAAACAAAGTTTGCCGTTACTAATAATATTAAGTAAAAAGAGGAATGATGAGTAAAAATGAAGTAGTTATAGATGCGCTTCCTGAAGTTCAGAAGCTGATAAACCTCGGGAAAATCAATGGTGAGATTACCTATGATGAAATAAATGATATCCTTCCGGATAAACTCCTTAACTCTGATAAAATTGATGATATTTTCATACTTATTAATCAGCTTGGAATTGAGGTTGTTGAAGAAGCAACGAACAAAGGAAATGTTCTTGCGGGAATGAATGCAGAGCAGGAACTTCTTGATATTCCGGTAAAAGTCAAATCCTCCGCAAAAAAGGGAACTAAAAAAACAGCGAAAAAAGATACATCAGGTCCGGTTGATGATCCTATCAGGCTGTATCTCAGGGAGATAGGCCGTGTATCCCTGCTTACAGGTGATGAAGAGGTTGATCTCGCCAAGAAAATTGAAGAAGGTGAGATTCTCATAGAAGATGCGGTATTGAATTCCACACTTCTTATTAATGACTTAATCAAGAATCATTCCAAAGTCAAACAGGCTAAAATTAAAATTACTGACCTGCTCCGCTATAATAAATTATATTATCTTTCTTCAGTTGATCTGAAAGGACTTGAGAAACGTTATCATGAAAACATGAAGGTAGTACTGGAAGAAGATAAAAAGATGCTGGCCATTACCGCAAAAATGAAAAAATTAACTGAAGACTCTCCGAAATACAATGAGCAGAAAGTTAAATATGACGAATGTCTTGAAGTAATTAAAAACCATCTCAAAAAAATGGAAATCAATGAATCGGAAATTGCGAAACTTGCTCAGAAAATTCAGTCCATGGTTTCAAGAGTGGATGATACTGAGAAGTTTTTCCGAACAATCGAAAAAACCTTCAATAAGGATATCAAAGAACTTAAACACTTTGCCAGAAAAATTGAAAAAGGTGAAGGTATCAAGGAAATTTTAAAAGCCCTCGGACTCACAAAAAAGGATCAGGTTCTTGAACTTGTAAAAGATATCCGGAACAATGAAAGAAAAATCAGAAGGATTGAACAGGAAGCAGGAGCTTCGGCTGAGGATATCATGCGCTGGGGCAAACAGATCAATCTCGGACAGAGAAAAATTTCAGTAGCAAAAAAGCAGCTGATAAATGCCAACCTCCGACTGGTCGTTTCAATTGCTAAAAAATATGCCAACCGTGGTATGCATTTTTTTGATCTTATTCAGGAAGGAAACATCGGACTGATAAAAGCGGTTGATAAATTCGAATACCGGAAAGGGTACAAGTTTTCAACATATGCAACATGGTGGATCCGTCAGGCTATTACGCGTGCAATTTCGGATCAGGCAAGAACAATCCGTGTTCCGGTACATATGATCGAACAGATAAATAAAGTTACCCGTGAAACAAGACTGTTTCAGCAGGAATTCGGACGTGAGCCGTCTCCTGAGGAACTGGCAGACAGACTTGGATGGCCGGTTGCCAAGGTCAAAGGTGTCAAGAATGTTGCAAGGGAGCCGATATCGCTTGAAACGCCTGTTGGTGAAGAGGAAGATTCACTTCTTGGAGATTTTATTGAAGATAAGGATGTTGATTCTCCTGCAAATGCAGCGGCATATAATCTTCTTGCTGAACAGATAAATTCCGTTTTAAGCACTCTTCCGGCACGGGAGCAGAAAGTAATCCGCATGCGGTTCGGCCTTGATGACGGTTATGCGCATACTCTCGAAGAAGTAGGTTATGTTTTTAAGGTAACCAGGGAACGAATACGTCAGATTGAGGCAAAAGCTTTAAGACGGCTTCGCCACCCGACCAGAGCAAGAAAATTAAAAGATTATCTTGATTATTCATGATAACCGACTCTGATTGATTATGAGTAGAATCAAAAATGATGGTCAAAATATTGCAGTTATCGGTGCCGGTGTTTTCGGCACTGTGCTTGCGGGTATTCTGGCTGAAAATAATCCTGATAAAATAATTGAAATATGGTCATATGAAAAGTCTGTTTCAATTCAGATAAATTCATCTCATGTGAATTCTAAATATTTTCCGGAACTGATACTTCCTGAAAATGTTGTAAGTTCATCCTTACTGAGAAATGTTGCAGAAAAAGCAGACATTATATTTCTGACAACACCAGCCAAATTTTCAGTAAAAATAATGGAATCTCTAAAGGATTATATCAGGTCTTCAACTGTTTTTGTCATCTGCACAAAAGGTGTAGCTGTTTACAGGAACTCCTATATGCCTGTTTTTCCTGCTGCTGAAAGCATTTTCGGCGAAAATGTAAATGTCGCTGTCGCTTCAGGCCCATCACATGTGGATGAACTTCTTCACCATAAAAAAACTTCGTGGATTCTTGCTTCCCGCAATAATGATGTGTTTGATGCCGTAGACAGAATTCTCTCAAACAATTTTCTGATTTTAAAAAAATCTTCAAATCCCTTAGGAACGGAATTGGGCGGTATTCTGAAAAATGTTGCAGCGGTTCTTTTCGGAATAATCGATCAAATGCCTGATACTGGTGATAATTTTTCAGGTATAGTCTTTTCCGAGTGCATGCGCGAGATTTATGAAATATTTACCTATTATGGAGCCGGTATTGAAGAACTGCTTTCCGAAAGCGGAGCGGGTGATCTGGCTGCAACCTGTTTCAGCTCCCAGAGCAGAAACAGGAAATTCGGGGAACATGTATTTTCCAGATTAAATAACGGATTCAAAAATAATTTTATTTTTTCCGGATTTTTCAGAAAAATAATTCCACGTAATTTTTCAGAACCCGAGCTTACTGTGAAATTTCTGGCGGAAGGCGCATTCACCATACGGCCATTAATTAAAATTGCGAATTCCGCAAATCTGAAAATTCCGTTATTCCGTGCATTATTTGATGTTCTTTCGGGAGAAAAACCTCTTGATTTTATTCAGATTATTGCTCTAAACCCCGGCCTCTATTTCACCAAACCGGCAAAAAAATCCGTTAAGGATGAAGTCCGGAATGAGACCGGAAAACTGATGACTTTTCTGAGAGATAAATTCCATTTTTTTAAAAGAAAAAATAATACGGAATAGACTGTGTGTTTTCAGCACCTGGAACCTGACGTAATTTTCCTTCCAGCCAGATTCAGAATTTTGAAAAAATCATTCTTTTCGAAAACGTATAGAGCATTTGCAGTATATGGTATCGGAATGTTTTTACAGTTGAAGAATACTTTCGGCACTGTGATATTTTTGTCCAGATTGCTGTTTTTTTCCTTTTTTTCAAAAACAATGTAATCTGTTTCAGATATTTTAAATATACGGGATTCCGGAAAGTCATGTTCAATTATTTTCATAATTTTACCATCCAGGGTTTTCAGAAATCCTTTACCCATATGCCCGAAAATGTACATCATTTCGGGAAATGAAAATATGTAACAGCAGAAAATATAATCTTCATTACAATTCCGGTCAATATAATTCATCGTATTTTCATAAATTGTAAACAGATCTTCAGTGGTTTTGTTTTCAACCGGAAGGATGGACTGTATTCTGGTGGAAAAATATTTGAATTTGTCTCTGCTGAAATAATTGGAACTGCTTTGTGATATGATAATAAGTTCCTCATCATTATGAATGAATCTGAAAACATAATATTTTTCTGAATTTATTTCAATGACACCGATTGTATTATAAGCCGGTTTTTCGGAGGTTGGGATTATTTTTGAAATTTTCGAAGCGATTGACTGAGATCCGGCATAATTCAATTTTAAAATACGGTCTTCAAATGCCATGAAAATTCCGGTGAAAATTGAAAAATTCGAACAATTGTGCTGATAGCATAAAGATTTTAAAATATCAGTGTCGCCTTTGTTAAGCAGTTCAGTCCTTAAAATTTCATAGCTTTCGGATAAACTTCCGAGTGCATCCGCTGCATCTTCAATTCCTGTTGCGGATGATGTGAAATTTTCAATAAGCGATTTGATTTCCTTAATCAGTTTATTCCTGTCGGATTTTAATTTCATTATCTTTCCCGGCTGATATAATTTTACTGTAGATGTTATAAAGTCTGAATGAACCTGTAAATATATTAATTTTTTCAAGTGAAATATTTTTAATTACGGTTTCAATATCGTCTTCATGAATAACAGTCATATTATGATTATCGTCAGGTTTATAATTTCTTTCATCATTTAATTTGATATAGTTAATGTCCTCAGACAGATTCAAACGCAGGTATTTGATCAGTTCCAGCGGATGCTTATCCTTCATGAATGTTGCAAATATGCGGAATTCTGAATTTTTAAAATATAGTTGCAGCGTTTTTACAAGTTCGGTGATTGAATGCATGTTGTGGGCAACATCAAAAATGATGCAGGGATCAGTGCTGCCTGTTTCAAACCTGCCCTGCAGGGTGAAATTACCTATTGATTCAATTGCCGTTTTTGTATCAATAAGCATACTTTCAGGCGAAAGCAGGTCAATTGCGGTTAATGCAAGTGCCGTGTTTTTTATCCTGCTTTCAGGAGAAAACTTCAGGTAAATACTTTCCTTTTTAAAGTTCCTGCCGCTGTAAATGAATTTAATGCCGTCACCAGTAAAGGATATATCTGAATACCTTCCGGAAGATAATGTCAATTCGGAATTTTTCCGAACACACTCATTTCTGATTATATTAACTATTTTAGTGTCTGTATTTGAAGTTACTGATGCGATATTATTTTTAATTATTCCTGTCTTTTCACGTGTAATAAGTTCAATAGTGTTTCCTAAAATATTTTCATGATCAAATGAAATATCGGTTATTACCGAGATCATAGGTGTTATTATGTTTGTCGTATCAAGTCTTCCGCCAAGACCGCATTCGATAACTGAAAAATCCGTATTTTCCTGATCAAAAAAAATAAATGCGGCAGCTGTAAGGACATCAAAATATGTCAGTGATATCCCGTTTTTTTCCGCAGTCTCGCTGATATAGATCAGAATTTTTTCCAGAGTTTCATCATTTATGCATTTCCCGTCAATTTGAATCCGCTCATTTATACGTAGAAGATGCGGAGACGTATAAAGACCTGTTTTGTATCCGTTTGCCGACAGAATGCCGCTGATTATGGATGCGGTCGTGCCCTTGCCGTTGGTTCCGGCTATATGAATGGTCTTTATTTTTTCATGCGGATTACCGGCATGTTTCAGAATGTTAATTATGTTTTCCGTTGAATATTGGGAAAATCCCGTGCTCCGGTTTTCATTGTTAATATATCTGTTTAAAATTTCATTAATTATCATTTCAATTCCTGATTTTATTTACTTCTGTTTTATTGAAATCTTTTGTAAATTCATATTTTTAAATAAGATAAAAATATTGACAAATTAGAACCCTGATATAGTTAGGTATACTAAGTATATCAGGGAAAGGAATACTATGGACAGAAATGAGTTTAAACTTCTAACCGGGAAATATCCAACTGCTTTTGAACTGATGAGATCACTGCATGAATTCGGTAAATACAGATTCAGACCGAGTTGTGAGTCGGGTATTAACCAGAGTGAATTTCAGGTTCTTCATTGCATTCTGCATGAAACAAGCCGCGGCAATAAATCTGTAACAATTACGGAAATAGCCAAATTTCTTGAAATTGCCGTGCCTACGGTTACGCCACTAATCAAGAGCCTGGCACAAAAAAAATTAATTGTACGGGAGAAAGATGAAAGTGACAGGCGGATATGCCGGATCAGACTCTCCGAAAGAGGTGTGGCGTTTCAAAAAGAGGAATTTACCAAAGGCCTCATGAAATTTCAGTCAATTGTCACCCATCTTGGAGAGGATGAAGTTTCCCGGTTTATTTCAATTTTAAAGAAAACCGCACTTTTTATGAAAACGAATTTTCATCAGAACAGCGGCAGTTCAGATACATGTCAATGCGGAGGAAAAAGTAATAATGATTAAACTTTTTAAATATCTCAGACCGTTCGGATTTCAGGTTGCACTTATCGTAGTGCTGATTTTTTTACAGACAATGGCTGATCTTTCATTGCCTACGCTTATGTCTGATATCGTAGATAAAGGCATTGCAATGGGCAATACCGCAGTTATCTGGAAAACCGGAATATATATGCTTATTGTGGCATTCATAGCCATAACTTTTAATATCTCTGCAGGATACCTCTCTGCAAGAACCGCCATTGGTTTCGGTATGAACATACGGAAAAAAATTTTTTCAAAGGTTACGGCGTATTCTCTTGATGAAATTGATAAATTCGGTACTGCATCTTTAATAACAAGGACAACAAATGATGTAACCCAGGTACAGACTACTGTTTTCATGATAACCAGGATGATGCTGATGGCTCCGATCATGGCTATCGGCGGAATCATAATGGCAGTTACCAAGGAACCTAAATTATCCTGGATATTGATACTTGTTCTTCCTTTAATGACCATGTTTATAGTATTTCTTACAGTTAAAGGTTTTCCTCTTTTCGGAATCGTTCAGAAGAAACTGGACAGAATCAATCTGGTACTCAGGGAAAATCTTACCGGAATAAGAGTTATCAGAGCTTTTGACAAAATACTTTATGAACAGAAACGGTTTGATAATTCAAACATGGAACTGACTGATGCCACACTGAAAGTCAACCGCCTTGTTGCACTTCTTTTTCCGTTTGTCATGCTTGTGATGTCTCTGACACCGGTCCTTATTGTATGGGTAAGCGGTCCGCTGCTTGAGAATGGTTCCATTCAGTTCGGATCTCTGATGGCGTTCATACAATATTCAACACAGATTATGTTTTCAGTTATAATGATAACCATGATGTTTATTATGATCCCGCGCGCCCAGGCTTCGGCTGTAAGGATAAATGAAATACTTGAAAGCGATACTTCAATTAAAAACTCCGTTAAAACACAATTCCCTGACAAACCTGCCGGTTTCATTGAATTCAGAAATGTTACTTTCAGCTATCATGGTGCCGAACAGCCTGCACTTAATGATATCTCTTTTACCGCCGGACCTGGAAAAGTGACAGCAGTAATC
Source organism: Spirochaetota bacterium (assembly GCA_016928815.1). Lineage (GTDB taxonomy): Bacteria > Spirochaetota > UBA4802 > UBA4802 > JAFGJZ01 > JAFGJZ01. The sequence continues at coordinate 6,796 of JAFGJZ010000181.1, read as the reverse complement.
GGAGGAACGGGATCCGGCAAATCAACGCTGGTGAATCTGATTCCAAGATTCTATGATACTGCCGAAGGGGAGATTCTTGTCGACGGTATTAATATAAAATTTATGGAACAGGAAAAACTACGAAGTCTGATTGGTCTTGTTCCCCAGCAGTCGCGTCTTTTTACCGGATCAATCAGTGATAACGTTAAATTCGGAAATGATTCAGCGGATGATGCTGAAATCAGACATGCTGCGGAAACGGCACAGGCATACGGATTTATCATGGAAAAGAAAAATAAATTTTATGATATAATCGAGCAGGGCGGATTAAATATTTCGGGAGGTCAAAAACAAAGAATCGCCATTGCAAGAGCCGTTGTAAGAAAACCATTAATTTATATTTTTGACGATAGTTTTTCAGCGCTTGATTTTAAAACGGATGCTCAATTACGCCGGGAACTCAGAAAGGAAACGGAAAACTCCACGGTCATAATAGTCGCCCAGAGAATAAATACCGTAATGGATGCTGATAACATTATCGTTCTTGATGAAGGCAGAATAATCGGCAGCGGAACGCACAGTCAGCTGATATCTGCATGCAGCGTATACCGTGAAATTGTTGAATCCCAAATGACGCTGGAGGAAACTGTATGAGCAATGAAAGAACCAATATAAATCAGAAACAGGGACATGGACCTGGAATAGGTCCGGGATATCGTGCAATGATGATGCCTGGTGAAAAACCTAAAAATTTCAAACGCTCAATGAGCAGACTGCTTCGTTACATCGCACCGTTTAAAACGGCACTTGTTTTTACGTTTGTAATTTCAGCTTTAAGTACTCTGTTTTCCGTTGTGGGGCCAAAAATTCTCGGCAGTGCGATTACTATTCTGAGTACCGGCATAATGAATAAACTTCATAAGCTACCTGATTCAGGAATTGATTATTCCGCGATTGGGAAAATACTGCTTTTTTTGTCAGTTCTGTTTATATTGAGTTCGGTTCTGCAGTATGCCGCGGCTTACATCATGGCAGGTGTATCACAGAAAACGGTCTATAAATTACGGAAGGATATTAATGAAAAACTGTCACGGCTGCCTTTGAAATATCTGGACTCAAAAGCTCATGGTGAAATTTTGAGCCGTGTAACCTATGATGTGGATACGATAGCATCAACACTTCAGCAGTCCCTGCTGCAGATTATAAGCTCAGTAATAACTCTGGTCGGAAGTATTGCTATGATGCTGACTATCTCATGGCAGCTCACCGCAATTGCGGTTATGACTCTGCCGTTTTATCTTGCGGTTACTTTGTTTATAGCAAAAAAATCGCAGCAATTTTACAGATCGCAATCAAGGTTTACAGGGGAGCTGAACAGTCATGTCGAAGAGATGTATTCCGGACATAAAATAGTTAAAGCATTCGGACGTGAAAAATATTCCGAAAGTAAATTTGATGAAATAAATCTCAAACTGTACCGAGCAGGATGGAAGGCGCAGTTTCTTTCCGGTATAATTATGCCGGTTATGAACTTCATAAGCAATCTCGGGTATGTTTTTGTATGCGTTTTCGGAGGCATGCTTGTTACCAAACGTATGCTGACGCTCGGGGATATTCAGGCGTTTATCCAGTACTCTCGGCAGTTTACTCATCCGATCATTCAAACCGCCAATATCGCCAATATTCTTCAGTCAACCGTTGCATGTGCTGAACGTGTTTTTGAAATACTTGATGAGGAAGAGGAACAGCCCGATTCCGGGAAGTTCTCTGTTCCGTCACAGGTAAGGGGTGCTGTGAAATTTAAGGATGTTACATTCGGATATTCCGATGATAAAATACTCATGAACAGATTTAATATTGATGTAAACGCAGGTGAAACCGTCGCGATAGTCGGACCTACGGGAGCAGGGAAGACAACTCTGGTTAACCTGCTGATGCGTTTCTATGAAATTGAATGCGGTGAAATTACGATTGACGGTTTAAAAATAAATGATTTTCCACGCGGAAACCTGCGCTCAATGTTCGGAATGGTACTTCAGGATACATGGCTTTTCAACGGTTCAATACGCGATAACATCGCATACGGACGTGAAGGTGCTTCAGAAGATGAGATAATTGAAGCTGCAAAAGCGGCACATGCGGATCATTTTATCCGTACGTTGCCTGAAGGATATGACACGATGCTGAATGAGGAAGCTTCGAATATTTCACAGGGACAGCGTCAGCTTTTAACGATTGCGCGGGCATTTTTGTCAAACCCTCCCGTGCTTATTCTGGATGAGGCGACAAGTTCGGTTGATACCCGAACTGAATTAATCATACGCAAGGCTATCGAAAAGCTGATGATAAACAGGACTTCATTTGTGATAGCTCACAGACTGTCAACAATCAGGGATGCTCATATGATTCTTGTAATGAATGAAGGTTCAATTATAGAAAAAGGAAACCACAGGGAACTGCTGGAGCAGAAAGGTTTTTATGCTGAACTGTACAGAAGTCAGTTTTCGGGTTCCGCTGAGGAAATTAATAACCATTATATATGATATTCCGCTTTGCCGGCAATTGACCGGTATTGAATCTATTGAATAATCATCCGGTATCAATATTTATGATACCGGATGATCGGATTTTACTCAACTAATTTTAAAATACCCCAGGCTGAAGTATTCCGCCATGATTCATTTGAAGGATCATTCCATTTTGAAATGCCGACGCGTTTCGCGCTTTTATCGGCATCATTGACCTGAAAATCAAGTCCCAGCAGCTTTCCGTTTTCAGGTGAAATTGTCTGAAGTTTTACGGAAATTTCAACAATATATCCCGAAGGTGTAATCCTTGCTGATGATTTAATAAGACTTAAATCCGCGCTGCCGCCATAACTGATTTCTCCATCATATGCAACTCTAATCTGATAATCATCATCTTCAAATGACGATGTTCTCCCGTTATTTTCATCTATGAAAATTTCGAACGAGTCCCGCTCATGGGTCATACCGCTTTTATTATTCAACAGGGGATCTTTCACCTCAGCTAAAAAATATAGCCGGTCCTTATCCCAGAGAACGCGTACTGAGGCTGTAGCACCAGGTTTGCTCATTACCTGTGTTGCGGTTTCAGCCTTTTCAGCCGTCTGCCAGATTTTATCAATTTTTCCGTCAATTACCGGAGAGCCTTTCCGTGCTGAATATACTTTTTTCGGAGCCAGTGACGAGAGGTCAATATCCTCCGGAAGTTCCATCATTACAATTCCGTTATATGCCAGTTTCGGTTTCAGTTCAGAGTCAAACGGAAGCGGCCAGTCCGGTCTGTTGTTTGGCGCCTGGGTGAGCCATGTGTGTCCGTCAGTAAATCCCCAGAATGTAACTGATGTAATTACATCGTTATGGTTTCTGAATATTTTAAAAAGTTCCTGATATCTGTGCGCCTGATGAATCAAATATTCTTCCGGTGCCCTGTCAAGTGTTTCAAATTCCTGTGTATACAGTGACATATCCAGTTCAGTTATGTGTATCTCAATACCAAGCTGACTGAATTTTTCGATTGTTGCATCAATTGCCTCAAGGTCCGGATAAGTCAGGGTGAGATGCATCTGCATTCCTATTCCATCAACAGGGATACCCCGGTCTTTCATTTTCTTAACAAAATTATATATTGCTTCACCTTTTTGTGCGTCGAAGGTCATGTAGTCATTATAGAAAAGTCTGGCATTCGGATTAATTTTATGTGCAATTTCAAATGCTTTTTCAACATAATCAGGACCGATTGTATCGTACCAAGGTGTTCTGCGCATTTTATCAGGCTGGGATATGTCAATCGCTTCATTTACGACATCCCATGCATAAACTACATCTCCATATCTGTCCATTAGCGTTTTTATATGATTTTCAAGCATGAGAAGCGCTTCTTCCCTGGATTTTCTTTTACCGTCTTTACTGAAAAACATCCAGTTTGCAATTTCATCCTGATGGTGCCACACGAAAGTATGCCCCCTCATCTGAATTTTATATTTCCGGCAGAAGTCGGCAATGCCGTCGGCAGGCGCGAAATTATATTTATCAGGTTCCGGATGGATGGAAATAAACTTCATTTTGTTTTCTGCCGTAATGCTGTTGAAATGGCGTCTAAGCAGCATACCTTCCGCGCCTTCAAGCTGTGAAGGTTCAATTGCAGCACCGATTTTAAAATCTTTTTTATAGAATTTCTGAAGATCCGGGAGTTTTGAACCGGATACTGTTTCGGATTTTACCAGAGGATCTGTACCGGAACAGCTGAAAGATAATACGGAAATTAAAACTGTTAACAGCAGAAGTATTTTTTTTATCATTTTGATTACCGTTTATAATTTAAATTTGCAATAATGGTTTGTTTTAAAAATTAAATGTCAAGAATTATTCAATAACGGAAGTTTATGAAACGTTCGCTTTTCATTTGAATATCCGGTTAAAAATTCTGAAAATTTAAAACTGTTAATTCCGGCAGCTGTTTTATCAGTGAAATTTCCGGCTAATTGTCTCAATTTTTAACTCATTTGGAAAAAAAATCGCAACTGATGTTGACAAAAAAATTAATTAGGTTATTTTATAAAGTATAAGCTTAATAGGGAATTAGCTGAATGTAAAGTAAATACCTGATGCTTCTAAATTATATCGGAGTTAAAAATGCATAGTAATAAAAAACAGACAGTACATAATATAAATGAACTTTTTAATTGTGAGAATCTGAAAAATGATGTGCGTGAAAATTATAAGCATGATATAATTGTTGAAATTTCAAGGATGATAGATAACAATCCATGTACAATCTGCAAAGCTGAAGAGATATTTGATTCCATTAAGTATGACATCGCCAAATATATTCTGAATCATGAATATGCTGTAAGCCATGGAGTTGAGGACAGCCTTATGTTATGGCTTGAAGAAAAATCTTCACCGAATAAAATGGAGAAGCTTTCCAGTTTTTTTGAAAAATACATTAAATAAAAATATTGAAAAAACTCCTTCTACATACCTGTTGCGCACCATGTGTTTCATATGTCTTTGAACTGCTTAAAAATAATTATGAAATCACCTGTTATTTTTACAACCCCAACATTCTTCCCTACAGTGAATATCACAAACGTTTAGACGAACTTGAGAATTTTTGCACCCTGAACGGTATTAATCTTGTTATTCCCGAAAATGAGGTAAAAAAGTTTTATAAAAAACTTTCACAGCTACGTCATTTGGGTGAAAAATCCGGGAGGTGTTTACTGTGTTACAAAATGCGGCTCCGCTCAGCTGCCGAATATGCGTCAGCCAACGGTTTTGATGTATTCGGAACAGTTCTGTCCATAAGTCCGCATAAAGTGAGTTCCTGGATAAATGAAGCCGGAAAGGAACTTGAAGAGCAGTTCGGGACTGAATATCTGGAAGCCGATTTTAAAAAAAATGACGGATTTAAAAAGTCATGTGAATTATCATTACGTTACGGTTTTTACCGGCAGAACTACTGCGGGTGCATCTATTCAAAAAACGAAAGAAAAAAGTTACTAAAATAAAGTTGACAATAGAGTATTTGAAAAATATAAGGTTCAAAGATTAAATATCCGGCGTCGTACCCAAGTGGTAAGGGACAGGTCTGCAAAACCTTTATTCAGCGGTTCAAATCCGCTCGACGCCTATGAGCCCAAGTGGTGGAATTTGGTAGACACAAGGGACTTAAAATCCCTTGATCATTTCGGTCGTGCCGGTTCAAGTCCGGCCTTGGGCACACAAAAGCCGCAGAAATGCGGCTTTTGTCATTTTTCCTGTAAATAAACACTTTCCCTGACCTTACAATCGACCTCATGAAATTCAAGAAAGTATGAGAATATACTTCACTATAGTTTATCGTATATTATGAAATTAGTAATTTCATCCTGTGTATTGAAATTTCTAATTAAAACTGTATTATATTCCTGTCACTTTAAAGTATTGACAAAATTAATTTGCTGTTATTAATTTGCTTATTTCAGGCGAGTGATGATTAAAATGCAGTCTTTGGATTTTAATTGTTAATGGTTATTCATCTACTCCAACAAAAATATCAGGAACATACAGGAAACATAAACACATGAGAACGAAAATCATTATCATTATGCTGATGTTAATAACTCAAATGTCGTGCTTTAACGACCTGAATGATTTAATATATGAATTTTCCGATTTTAAGGAACCGATATGTGTGATAATCGGGGGAGGTTCTGCTGCTGGACCAGGGCGAGGCTGGGCGCAGGCATATGATACTTTACAGAATGCACTTTCACATGCTTCCGATGGTGACGAGATCTGGGTTGCAGGAGATATTGATTTGAGTGGCTCGTATACTATTAATACATCTGTTTCAATCTATGGCGGGTTCCGGGGTGATGAGGCGAAACGTGAAGATGCCGGGGGAAGGTCTAAGGTTACTACTTCTGCCACTCCATCACAGCTTTTTATGTTTAATAGTAAAAAAATAATCATGGATGGTTTTTCTTTTTCAAATTCTAGTGGAGGTGCACTTCAAATTAGTGAAAATAATGAGGCTATTGTTTCCAATTCAGATTTTGTTAACCATACAGTTAGTGCTGTTATATGTCAATCTTATACCAAACTGAATTTATTCGGGTGTAATTTTAACGGGAGTCTAGCAGGGACAGATGGAGGTGCAATTCAGTGTTATTCTTCAGTAACTTTAAATATTTCGAACTCTATTTTTAAGAATAATACCGCAAATAATGGTGGTGCAATTTATTGTGCTAACTCAAGTAAATTGAATGTTATAAATAGCAGCTTTCAGAACAATAACGCATCTACAG